>JAFAEB010000091.1 GCA_023424235.1 Bacillota bacterium | reverse complement strand
AGAGTTATGATTGCAATGGCTTTAGCCTGTGAACCAGATATATTAATTGCTGATGAACCAACAACGGCTCTTGATGTTACTATACAAGCTCAAATTCTTGATTTAATGAAGGAATTACAACAAAAATTTGGAATGGCAATTCTATTAATTACTCATGATTTAGGTGTTGTGGCTGATATGTGTGATGAAATTATCGTTATGTACGCTGGTAAGGTATCAGAACGAGGAACCGTTGAAGAAATATTTTATAATCCAAAACATGAATATACAAAAGGCTTATTAAAATCTATTCCAACTGTTCAATCAGATAAAGAACCTCTACATCCCATTGGTGGTAATCCAGTCGACTTACTAAATATGCCGAATGGATGTGCATTTGCTCCAAGATGCGAAAGAGCTATGAAAATCTGTCTTAACATAAAACCACGAGAAATGGTTATTAATGATAAGCATATTTCGTGCTGTTGGCAAAATGTAAGGGAAAGAATTGAAAATAACTCCCTTACAAAAGAAATGGTAGAGGAGATGTATAGCCATGAATAAGGAAAAAGAGCAATTATTACAGGTTAAAAACTTGAAGCAATATTTTGATATTCCAACTGGCTTTTATAAAAGCAAAGCCTTAAAGGCAGTAGATGATATATCATTTAACCTTGAAAAAGGGGAAACATTAGGGTTAGTTGGTGAATCAGGTTGTGGAAAAACAACAGTAGGTCGATCAATATTAAATTTATATAAGCCTACCAGTGGAGAGTTTATATTTAAAGGTGAAAAAATAGAGAGTAAAAAATCCATTCAGAATCTAAGAAAGAAAGCACAGATGGTTTTTCAAGATCCATACTCATCCCTTAATCCAAGAATGACCGTAGGTGATATCATCGGTGAACCTTTAGATGTATTAAAATTATATAGTTCTAGGGCAGATAGACAGGATAAAATAAAAGGTCTAATGGATACCATAGGATTATCTAGTGAACATGCAACCAGGTATGCCCATGAGTTTTCTGGAGGACAACGTCAAAGAATTGGTATAGCAAGAGCATTAGCAGTAGAACCAGAGTTTATCGTATGTGATGAACCAGTTTCTGCACTGGATGTATCAATTCAAGCTCAGATTATTAATACCTTTGAGAATTTACAAAAAAATTTAGGCCTTACCTATTTATTTATTGCTCACGACATATTAATTGTGAAACATATATCCAATCGTATTGCAGTAATGTACTTAGGAAGAATCGTTGAAATTGCAAGTTCAGATGAATTATATAATAATCCCTTACACCCATATACGATATCTTTATTATCTGCAGTACCACATCCAGATCCAGCTTACGCGAAAAAGAATAAGCGTATTATATTAGAAGGAGATGTACCAAGTCCATTTAATATGCCAACTGGATGCCCATTTAGAACTAGATGTCCAAGGGCTACAAAGGAATGTAGTGAAATTAGACCTGAATTAAAAGAAGTTTCGTCTGGACATAAAGTAGCATGTATTAAGGTCTAATACATATACTCATTAAGAAATATGTAGTAGAATTTTTTAGTCTAATGCTTTATTGGTTTAAATTAATAAAACAGTAAAACTATAAATTAATAAATCAATAAATCAATAAAATGATACAATGATTAAATGGTAAGTTCATAAACAATAGATTGATAATTAATAAGTTAATAAATTAAGTAAATCAATTAATTTAAAATAATATAATTTAGGAGGTAGTTATTTTATGAAGAGAATTTTATCCTTATTATTAGTACTAACAGTAGTTTTTGCTCTTTTAACTGCTTGTGGTACAAAGCAAACAAGTGGAACAGGTGGAAAAGGAAAAGCAGATAGTATGACAGTCGCATTAGGTCCTTATCCAGATACGATTGATCCAGCACTTAATAGTGCCGTGGATGGTGCTTCTTATATTATCCATGCATTTTCTGGTATTACAGGTTTTGAAAAACAAGAAGATGGCTCTTTAGTTGTTACTGCAGATGTAGCAAAAGAATTACCACAGGCTACTACTTTAGAGAATGGACTTACCCAATACGTATTTGAATTAAAAGATAACCTTAAATGGAGTGATGGTTCAGCTTTAACTGCTCATGACTTTGTCTATGCTTGGAATAGAGCTGCAAATCCACTTACTGGTGCTGATTATGGTTATATGTTTGATGTTATTGATGGATATGCAGATGTTACAGAAACAGATGCAGAGGGTAATAGAACCAAACCAGATGCAGTACTTAATGTTACAGCTTCAGAGGATGGCAAAAAGTTAACAGTTGTATTAACAACAGATGTTCCATATTTTTATGAATTATGTGCGTTCCCAGCATATATGCCAGTAAAGCAAAGTATAGTTGATGGTAATGAAGCATGGGCTACTACAGCAGATACTTATATTGGTAATGGACCTTATAAAGTTGTAGAGTTTAGTCAAAGCGAATTAGTAATGCAAAAGAACGAAAACTTCCATAATGCAGATGCGATTATTACCAACGAAATTAGATTTGCATTTAATGATGATGATACCTCTCTTTTAACAAACTTCCAAAATGGTTCTTACCTATTTATTGATAATGTTCCTAATAATGAAATAAAATCATTAAAGGAAACCTATAAAGACGAGTTTGTTGTAACAGGTCAGCTTGGCACTTACTTTGTATGCTTTAATGTAAATGATAAATCCTTAGCGTCATTCACAGAAGAAGAAAGAACTAAGATAAGAACTGCACTTTCACTTGTAATTGATAGAAATTATATTGTTGAGGAAATAGGTCAAGCAGGTCAAGTACCAGCAAATGGTTTTGTTGCAATGGGTCTTACAGAACCAGATGGTTCAGAATATGTAAGTAAAAACGGTGTAAATGGTGATGGAAAGGGCTATTACAGTGTAGCTCCAGAAGATTACACAAAGAATTGTGAAAAAGCAGTAGCTTTATTAAAAGAAGTAGCAGCTTCATCTAAATTATTTGCTGTTGATGCAACTGGCAAAGTATCAGCGGAATTCCCAGCACTTACCTATATAACAAATCCAGGTACAGGACATGAAGCTATTGCTACTTATCTTCAAGCTACATTTGCAAGTTATGGAATTAATTTAGAAATTGAAAAACAAGAATGGTCTACCTTCCAAAATACTCGTAAAACAGGTGAGTACTCCTTAGCTAGACATGGTTGGTTAGGTGATTATAATGATCCAATCTCTTTCTTAGATATGTGGACATCAGTGAGTGGTAACGATGATGCAAGATTAGGTAAGGATGCACACGCATCCTATAAAGGATACGCATACAATGGTGAGAGTAATAAAACATGGCAGGAAACTTATGATAAGATTATTTCTACAGTAAAATCTTCTAAGGATCCAAGCGAACGTTTTAAATTAATGCATGAAGCTGAGAATTTACTTATGTCAACAGGTGCTATTAGTCCTATCTATTATTATACTGATATCTATATGGTTGATTCTAATATAGACGGATTTTTCTCAAGTCCATTAGGATTTAAGTATTTTATGTTTGCTTCTGTTAGTGAGTAATTTAAATAAGCTTATATAATAGTATCAAATAAAAGATATTAAGTAAGAAAATAAGTAAGAAAATAAGTAAAAAAATAGGTAAGAAAATAAGTAAGAAAAAAAGTAAGAAAAAAGTTAAATAAAGTTAGATAATAAATGATGATATTAACCACTAAGAAATCATTTATAAAACAATAATAGTAAGCTTTATTCTAATATTATACACACCATGTGTGATTATATTAGGGTAGAGCTTACTTTTTTGTTCAACAATATTACTATTATTATGAAAGGTATAGTATGAAAAATAACTAAAATACACATATGAATGCCTGTATTTCTCAAATAGAGGCCAAAATCCGATTTGAGAGATTGTTAATTAGTTAACTTGAACAATTTTATTGATATTAATTTAAAATTTATATAAAATTACACAAAAAACATATTGACTTAAGTAGTGAACGGTGTTAATATTAAGACATGAAATAACGGTACATAAAAACATTAAAATTATGAAACAAACTTACATAAAGTATGAAAATGTACCATATTTCTAAGTAAACAAAGACTAATTATAAGAATTGGGAGGATTTTTATGAAGAAAATGTTAGCACTTGTATTGGTTATGGTCATGTCCATATCCTTATTAGCAGGATGCAAGAAAAATGAACCAGTATCAAATGATAAAGCTGGTAATGAAACTGTAACTGATAAGAAAGAAGAAACAGGTAACAACAACACTGAAACAGAAGAAAAATTAGACCCTATTAAGATTAGAATATATTATTCAGATAATGCTACATTGCCATTCCAAGAAGATTGGTTAACAGTAAAAGAAGCTGAAAAATTATTCAACGTAGATTTTGAATTTGAAGTTATTCCGATTGCTGACTATGCTACAAAAGTTTCGTTAGCACTTAATACTGGAACCAATGTTCCAAATGTAATTTTATATCAGTCTACTAAAGGAGAGAACGCTTCTCTAGCTCTTAATGGTGCAATGGTTCCAATTAGTGACTACAAAGAATTTACTCCAAATTTTAATAAAAAAGTTGAAGATTTCGGTCTTACTGAAATCATTAATGATTTAAGTCTTGCTGATGGCAAACGTTATTATATGCCAAGTTTATATGATGTTCCTTTCTATGATGGTGGTCTTATCTTAAGAGAAGACTTTTTACAAGCAAAAGGACTACAAGCACCAAAAACATTTGATGATTTATATCAAGTACTAAAAGCTTATAAAGCTGAATATCCAGATTCCTATCCTTTAACAATACTTGCTGGACCTCGTGTATTATATCGTATGACAATGCCATCCTTTGGTATCAGTCTTGGTAAGAACGGTGCGTCAGGTACGAACACATTAAGTTGGGATTATGAAAAGAATGAATATTTTGCTGGTGCAATTAGTGAACAATACAAAGAATATGTATCATTCCTTGCTAAGTTATATAAAGAAGGATTATTAGATCCTGAAATGGCAGATCCAATTGATGGTGATACTTGGTCAACTAAATTAGCAACTGGTAAAGCTATGGCTACTTATGCTTATTATGACCAAATCGGTGGTGTGACAGGTGCATCTACAATTGAAGGATTTAAACTTCAAATGTATCCATCACTTGAAGGACCAGCTGGTGCTCATCACCAACCAAAGAGTAAAACAGGTTCAGGTATTATCTTCCCAGCTAGCACTGCAAAAAGAGATGATTTTGAACGTTTAGTTCGTACAATTGATGAAGTATTCTTCTCAGATGAAGGTGCAAAATTATGGAGCATCGGTGTAGAAGGCGTTACTTACACAATGGAAGGTGATAAAAT
>JAFAEB010000413.1 GCA_023424235.1 Bacillota bacterium | reverse complement strand
ATATTTACGTGAACGGCCAGTGGATGCATAGTAATGATGAAAAAATGAAGAAGGAACAATAGCATCAAGGTCAATGTGAGTTGCTAAGAGAGTTAAAAATTTAGGTTTATCATTATCAAAAATTTCTTGGCAATTTGAAAAAAAATCTGCCAAAGAAAGCTGTTTGTATGGTATCATATAAGTACATCTCCTTTCTTGGTGTATGGATATTAAATTATGTGGTGTAATTTAATTTTACCATAAATCAGTGAGGAGTTGTTGTGTTTTATAACAAAAAATATCCCGTATTTATGCGGGTTATGGCGTTTCGCAAACGCCTATTAATTTCATTAATAAGGAGGTTTATATGAGTAAAAAACATACTGTTTTATTATCGATTACATTTTTTCTTGCTGGGATTGTATTTGGATTTTTCTTAGCACCAATTAAACAAGGAATCGGTAACAATTGCGGAAATAATTATCATTATTATAAAGATAATAATGAAGAAAATACAAATGAGGAAGAGTAGTCAAGATTTTATTTAACTTGGATATTCAAAATTAAAAGGGGAATTATAATGCTAAAGAATGTTATGGAGTCACTAGTGAGTGATAAATTGGATGAGTTTTGGTCCAAAATGGATACTTGTAAATGTAATAAATGTAAAAGCGATGTATTAGCATGTACACTAAACCAATTAACACCCAAATATGTTGCGACCAATGAAGGAGAGTTGTACGCAAAATTATCATTACTCTCTAAAGAACATGAGTACACCATAACCATTGCTTTAGCAAAAGCAATTAAACTAGTAAATGAAAATCCAAAGCACTAAGATGGTAGATAATGTTTATGTTAACCATGATCTTTTGAAAGCCTAGTATTTGATACTTAGTCTTTCATAGAAATGATTTATAAGGAGGTTTCTATGTGTGGACGTTATTATGTAGATGATGATACAACAAGAGAAATAAGAAAAATTCTTGAAAATATGGATGAGAAGTTTTTAAATAATGGACGAAAAACTGGTGAAATCTTTCCTACTAACATTGCGCCTATTTTAGTAGCTCATAATGAAAAAGTAGAGCCAATTCCATCTATATGGGGATATCCAAATTACTATAATAAGGGTGTAATGATTAATGCTAGGGCTGAAACTGCATTAGAGAAAAAAACCTTTAGAGAAAGTGTATTGTCTAGGAGATGCGTAATTCCAGCAACTGGATTTTATGAATGGGATCAAAGTAAAACAAAGCATTTTTTTACAAATACTGATTCTAATGTATTATATATGGCTGGAATATTTAATTACTATCAAGATGAGTGTAGATTTGTTATTCTTACGACAAGTGCCAATGAATCTATGAATGAAATTCATCACCGAATGCCAGTTGTATTACAAGATCAAGAAGTAGATGAGTGGATTATGAACAATAATAGTGTAGGGCGTATTCTAAATCAAATACCGCCACTACTAAAATATGCATAGAAAAAAAAATTAACAGGTTATGATTAACCTGTTAATTTTGTGAAGGAGATAATTATATATGAATAAAGATAAGTATCAAAACACCATATTACAATTAAGGGAATTTATGAAAGGCTATACAGAGCTTGAAGAGGATATAGTAAGTGATCAAAATGAAAAGATAGCCCAACCACCACTTGAGAAAGGATGCATTGGTAGTAAAATAATTCCTTTAACGAAAGAGTTTGAAACTCTAATGAAACAAAATAATTATTTAGAATTATTAAATAACCGAACAAGTAAAAGAAATTACAGCTTAGACCCTTTATCCCTAGATGAACTTTCTTTTCTCCTATGGGCAACCCAAGGTGTTAAAAGTGTAATAGGCAAAGAAAGAAAAGCTACCATGCGTACCGTACCATCTGCTGGTGCAAGACATCCATTTGAAACTTATATATTTGTAAATCGTGTGGAAGGATTAGAAGCAGGTTTATATCATTATATTGCATTAGAACACAAGTTGGAATTTATTCAAAAAATAGAAAATCAAGTGGATCGATTAAGTGAAGCTACCCTTGGACAAGTATTCTATGCAAATTCAGCAGTAGCCTTTGCTTGGACAGTGATGCCTTATAGAACGGAATGGCGTTATACGATTAAAGCACATAAGTATGCATTATTAGATGCTGGACATTTATGTCAAAGTCTGTATTTTGCAAGTGAAGCCCTTGGACTTGGAAGCTGTGCCATTGGAGCATATGATCAGAAATTATTTGATCAATTATTAAACCTAGATTCAGCACCTTCTTATGAGAATAGTAATGAATTTGTTGTTTACGCAGCATCTGTTGGTAAGCTAAAATAAGTAGAATTATATTATAATTTGTAAATACTTAACACTTGAAAACAGAACATACATTCGATATAATAGATACATATAAGGAGAACGTATGTATGGAAAATATTATATTTCATGTGGATGTGAACTCTGCATTTTTAAGTTGGGAAGCAGTGTATCGAATTAAACTACTTGGAGATAAGCTAGATTTACGAGAAATTCCTTCTGCAGTAGGAGGAGATGTTAAGAAACGACATGGTATTATTTTGGCAAAATCGCTAGCAGCCAAGAAATTTCGTATCCAAACGGGAGAATCGGTAAGAGAAGCTTTAAATAAATGTCCTGAACTTATACTAGTTCCACCTCAGTATGAGTTGTATGATTCATGTTCAAAAGCATTTATTAATATATTAAAGGAATACTGTCCTTGTGTAGAGCAATATAGCGTGGATGAAGCTTATTGTGATATGACAGGGACTAGTTTCCTATACGATTCACCTGTTAAAATTGCCAATGAAATTAAAGATAGAATATACGAAGAATTAGGTTTTAGCGTTAATATAGGGATTTCATCGAATAAACTATTAGCAAAGATGGCTTCTGATTTAAAGAAACCGAATCTTGTTCATACCTTATTTCCAGATGAGATAAAAG
>JAFAEB010000402.1 GCA_023424235.1 Bacillota bacterium | reverse complement strand
GTATAAAGGTGGGCTACGAATATAGTGGTAACTTCGCTAAAATGTTTAAAAAAACTTATGGAAAAACTCCTCTACAATTTCGTAAGCATAAAAATATACCGTAAGAAGCAAAGTCTATCGAAATCTTTGTTTCTCACGGTATAATATGTAATAATTCATTGCAAGCTATTATCATATCAATGGTAACTATATTCCATCAATAACAGCTTTCATCGATATCAGCGCAATATACTATATTCTTGCCATAAAGACTATTTTGAAAATACAAACTCTATTAACTCAAATAAGTTCCTGTTTGTAAACATGCTTGCTGCCCAACCAGAATAAGAATCATCCACTTTAAAATATAGTGCATGTCTTCCTGTTATAGCTTTCACTCGAGTCGAACAAATCATATCATCCGATCCAATTTCAAGGCAACCTATTTCATCTCCGTCTTCACTATCAATTAAAATGTGTAATTTTGCTCTACAACCACTTCCCTTGACTTTTGCATGAAATTCCATTGTTTTGCTTGAAAAATCATCACCAAAATCAAAATATCTAAATCCAATAATGGCCCCTTTTGTTATATTTGTAATAACCCTAGTAAAGATATTATGTTCTGTTATATAACATCCTCCCTTTAATACACATGCAAGATCAGCTGAAGTAATTTCATAAGGATTTAAGGAATCACCAAAGCCTAAAGATGTCATTTCCACTTGTGGAATACTACCATCTTGGAGAATATCTATTTTCTCTACACAGCCTCGGCGAGACATTATTGTATTATTGGTCATTCTATGATAGAAAATATACCACTGTCCTCTAATATTACAGATGGAACCATGATTATTACCACCTGGATAATCAACTCCATTATCAATAATTACTCCTCTATATAAAAATGGTCCTGTAGGCGACTTACTAGTAGCGTAAACAAGTCTACTTCCTCTTTTCGGTGAATAAATCATGTAATAAGTATCACCAACTTTACGTGGTGAGCATGCTTCAAAAAAATCATAAGGCTCTTCTACAGGTATTATATTCTCTTTATAACTACCATTAAGAACTTCATACATGTTATTTCCATTAATCTCTGCCATATAGGAACCTAAATAACCGCAGTATATGAATACTCTTCCATCATCATCCACTAACACACCTGGATCGATAAAAATGCCGTCATCATAATGTTTTTCTATATTATACTCATACTTTGATACTAATTTAAATGGTCCCTCAGGACGATCACTTACAGCTACACATCCTTTCGCACCTACTATATAAGCATACAAGTAATACTTACCGTCTTTCTCAACAACATCTGGAGCATAGAGTTCATTTTCTGTCCAAGTAACATCACTCTCATGATCCTCATCACAAAGCGTATGAAAAATATCTCCATGGCATTTCCAGTTATTTAAATCATCTACATGAGCAGACCATACTTTTAATTTATAATCACAAAACCTATCACTCGCTACTCTATCATGAGAACCATATATGTACACTCTATCTCCAAAGACTCTTGGTTCTCCATCGGGTATATACTCCCATTTTGGTAAATATGGATTTGACATAGTACTTATTTCCTTTCTCTTGAAACTTAATTTTTTATATTGTATACTGCAATTATACTGCGAAATGGTTAGTTTATAATATTATTGATAATGCCAAATTATAGCACTATTTTGCCATTTAAAAGAAAGAGGTGATTCTTATAGAAGCAATGTATCTGAAATTCTTTGTTAAAGATAATGGTTTTCCATTCTTTATTCATTATGGTGGACATGATTCAAATGGAATGTTTATACATAACCATGAAGATTTTTCTGAGCTTGTCATAGTAATGAGTGGTACTGCAATGCATATTGTGGACGAAGAAACTTATCCTATAAGTAAAGGTGATGTATTTGTCATCAATAAGAATACCTCTCATGGATATATACATACTGATGATTTTAAAATATGTAATATCATGTTTCGCCTTAATGATATATTTAATTCTGACAATGACATTACAAAATCAGAAGGCTTTCATGCACTCTTTGTTATTGAACCCAATCTTACAAAAGAATCTTCCTATCAAAGTAGATTAAAACTTAGGATGAAAGAGTTTGATTATGTATCTAATATCTTAGAATTAATGATAAATGAATTTAATAACAACCATAGTGGAAGACAGACCATGTTAATTTCTTTGTTTATGAATCTATTAGTAACTCTTTCAAGAAATTATGTACTAGTTGATTTTGATATGAAATCCAATATTTCTGCAATTAACATTGCAAAGTCTGTATCCTTTATAGAAAACCATTATTCTGAAAAAATTACAATTGGTCAGCTTGCGGATCTTTCATTTATGTCCAAACGACATTTTGCTCGTGTATTTTATGATAATTACAAAATTACACCCATTTCCTATATTAATAATGTTCGGATGTCACATAGTAAGCACTTATTAATGAATACACTTCTACCTATTGGAGAAATTGCATGGCAATGTGGATTTACAGATCATAATTTCTTTTCAAGAAGGTTCAAAAAATTCACAGGTAAAACACCACAAGCGTATAGAAAAAGTATAGATATGATTGATTAACGTACAAAAGGAAATGTCACTATCACTAACTCAAATTAGCTGACATTTCCTTTTTATGTTATCATAGGGTCTGTTATGTATTTTATATCGATTGATACCTCTTTATCATAAAGTTTTTTTATACTAATTGGAAATCAACATGACCTAGATCAACTTCAACATGTGCAATTTGCAACTCTTTTAAGCGAACCTCATAGGTAACATCTTCACTTGTTAATGTAAACATCCTATCCTTATTTAACTTTAAGGCTCTTTTAAATTCATCCTTCTTTACAGCAACTGCAATAGATTTTGCACCTCTAGCTGAAATATTACCTAATAAATAACCTTCATTTTTTAGTTTCTTATTTTGAACTTTATTAGGATTCGTCCTAACTACAGTTCGTAAATTCATTCCTTCCATCAATAGCCTCCTTATATTTTTGTTATACTATATAAAATAAACACTGTAAATCAGTATCTACTTAATATCTTACTTCCATATTATTGTAAATCAGCTATATAACCATATTATCAAATATCAGAAAAAAGTCAAGTTATATATAAAATTTATACATATTTTATAATTAATGGTCATTTTTTTTGTGTTTTATTACTTTTTTAGATTTATTGTATAATTATTGGTGTAATCAGTATAAATATGTACTACAATTATACTTTGATAGGATGTTAGTTAATAATGGTCAAAGAAGCCTATAAACAATCTGAATCATTTATAGGCTTCTTCTTATTTAATTAATATAATAAAACTTATAGTGCAAAATTTTATGCTTAATAATATGTTTAGATTCAATAGATAATAAGGCGGTCATTATCTATGCATGCTTTATTTTAATTTTTAAGGTTTCGAATATTCCAACTGGAATGTCATCATGTAATGTATATTCTTCCATAGTTTCATTTTCATAGTTCCATACCATTACACGATTCTTATCTGGATCTACAATCCAATATTCTCTAACTCCTGCTAATTGATACTTAAATAGCTTAATTCCATAATCCATATTTCTTGAAGAAATAGAAACGATCTCTATAACCCAATCAGGAGCTCCGATACATCCTTTTTAATCAAGCTTGTTTTTGTCACATATTACTATAATATCAGGGTCTAAAAATATACTATCATCTCCATTTAAATATACTCCTAAACGGTAAAACACATCACAATTTTCATTGTTATTTATTATGTAATTACATATACTACAACTTAAATACATAGATATTTCTTGATGCTCTGTATTAGGTGTAGTCATCTTGTACATCTTTCCATCTATAAGTTCTGCTCTCTCTCCTTCTGGTAAATTTAGTATATCATCAATTGTATATGGCCTTTTATCTGCCCTCTCCAATATATTCAATCAATCACCATCTTCCTTTTAATATTAAGAATAGTATACAATTTATTTATCTCTCATACAACAATTTTCGAACAAACTAGATTTTAATGAAGACTTCTTACTTAATTACTATTTAATTATCCATAGTAATACCTCCTTGCCTTCATAAATACCCCATGGGATTGAATTCACCCTTCACTATTTATTCTTGTATAGTATGGTAGAATATGTAATACTATATCTAACATCAAATATAGGGAGGGCATTCATGAAAAAGGTAACATTTGCAGTATTTACTGATTTACATTTTGATCATATTCATGATGGAAAAGAAAGAATTGAAGAGTTTTTAACTAGAATTAAAAGTAAAAATATAGATTTTATTATCCAGCTAGGTGACCTTTGCTTGCCGAAAATCGAGAATAAATTCATACTTGATATGTTAGATACTACTGGAATACCGCTTTATCATGTGATAGGTAATCATGATTCAGATCTGTACCCTAGAGAAGATTATTATAGATTTTTAAATATAGAAAAAAGTTACTATTCATTTAAAGTAGAGGATATTAAATTTATCGTACTCGACTCTTGCTACATAAAAAAAGAGGGAATGTTTATTCCATATCACAAAAGCTATTACAATAAAAGCACTGATGTGTATCCTATACTTCCAGATTTTGAGCTTAAATGGCTTAAAGAGCAGTTTAATGATGATAGCAAATATTATATAATTTTTTCTCATCATAGCCTTGAAAATGAATTTTCAAATCGAGGCATATCGAACAGGGGAGAAGTTAGGGACAAAATAAATAGCTTACATAACAATAACACAGGGAAAAGAGTTTTATTGTGTATGAATGGTCATGATCATGGAGAATCAATTGTAAAAATTGATAAGACTCATTATTTTGGATTAAATTCTATGTCTTATATATGGGTTGGCCCCCAGTATAATCACTTTTGCTATAGCAATCAAATTCACAAGGCATATCCTTTTTTAAAAGAATTAGTATTATACCGTGAAAGCTTACATGCAATTGTTACAGTAAATGAAGAAGGATTCATTGATATTGAAGGAATTCAAGGACATTATCAAAATATCACACCGAAGGAATTAGGAATCGGGGATAGGTGGAATGGAAGGCCTATCTTACCGAATATATCGTCAATAACTTTTAAATAGTATGAATTAATTATAAGTTGGGGCTGTATAATAACAGCCCCTAAATGATACTCTTTTACTTAACAAGAATTTCTTATGTCACCAACTTTACTAAATGCTTACCTATTTGCCACTTTCTTACCTAGTAAACTGGGATATAAACATCCATGCATTTTCACAGCTATGATGTCTAAACTCATGCACCTGGTCACTGACACTAGCAAATGCAGTACGACAAACTCCATCCTCGCTGTCATAATAATGAATGGTCAAATAGCTTCCTCTAGTCTCATCGTATATCTTCTCTACACGTTCACCAGAAACACCCCATATAGGATCCGCCCATTTGTCTTTATTATCATAACTTAAGTCAAATTTAGTCTTACACTTATTAACCTTTGCAGCATACTGTATCCTTTCTAGAGCAGACTCGGCCTGGAAAGGTAATTCTGGTAGATGTGATTGTTCACCACCTGAATAGAATATCGGAACAGGAACCGTCATATTCAGTCTGTCACCGAGTGGCTGCCCAAATGGATTATTCTTCACTGGGAACAGTGCACTTGCAGGAGCAAGACCAGCGAAAACATTAGGATACTCCTGATACATATCCCATGTTTTCCCACTACCCATGGAAAATCCAGTTGCATAAATGCGATGTTCATCAATATTGTAGCGTTTCTTAAGATTTTCTATTACTTCTACTACTTCTGTAGCTGTTACATTCTGATGGTTCTCAAGTGAAACGTACAAGAAGCCATATCTATGTGCGATTTCATACCATCCAGAAACAAAGGTCAAGAACATGGAGGAATCGCCGCCACCATGAAATCCCATAAGTAGTGGGACCGGTCCTTTATCAAATATATCATTATTATAGTAGGCAAAATACCCAACTTTATGCTCTAATGTATCCTTAAATGCACCTCTACTGTCAGGTGAGGTCTGTACAAGTACACTACCGGCTTCCTCAGTCATGTTCATCGCTTCAAAATCAGGCTCTATCTCCATATTGCCACACCACATTTTAAACTTACGAACAAAAGACTTAAAATCAGCCCTATAGTCAGGCTCTGGCTTAATTAGCAGGTTCCTACAATCTTTAAAGGCTTCATTTACTTCCTTAGAATTTCCAACGCTAAGTATACCTATATCCATACGCTCAGGTCTAGGAATAACACTTAGATTCTCCATGGAACACATAGCTGGAGTAATCTCACCAGGCCCCCAAAGATACTCACCATGTATTGTTTTTAAAAGATTCTTGGCTACATAATCTGCGGACTCACCAAAGCTATAGATATCTGCTCTAAATATAGCACCTCTAATAAAATAGCCCTTGAACTCCCGTGTAAAAAAATTATGTATTTCAGCAATTCCATCCGCATAGCGGGGATCCATTTTAACTTCGGCTATAACAGATGCATACAAGTCCTCTGTTGCATTTTTCCATCCAGCTTCGTCAGTTGGATAAATAAAAAGAACACTAGAATCTACTTCGGCAGCAATACTGCTAAGCCCGCTCTTCTTGGCAAATTCTATTGCCTCATCTATACTCTGCCTGTTTTCTTCAAAAACAAGCAGTAGAGGAGCCCGAAAGCTATAATTATTCGTCTGTCCATCAATATCATTTGCAGGTACGTAGACTTTAAGAAAAAATTTCTCGTACTCATGCTCCCAATACTTACCTCCATCAGCCAATGTATTGACTGTTGGTCTTTCCATCATCCCCATAAAAAACCTCCTAATTATATACTCTCACACTTTTTCACAGTATCAATAGAGCCATCCTCATTATACTTAAACTCAGCTACACAAACTGATCTATGGAATAAGCTTCCACCCGGCAATTCAGAGGTATGGTAAAACAGATAAGAATGTCCCTTGAAATCTGCAATACCCGGATGGTTTGTAAAACAATCTCCTGACTCCATTAAAACACCTCCATACTTCCATGGCCCAGTTGGCGAAATAGAAGTTGAATAAGCCAATTGTTCATTTTGCTCATTCAATGCAAAAGCCGCATATACCATATAATAAAGATTATTTTTTTTATAGAACCAAGGGCCTTCTCCATAACTTGTACCGGTATTATGGCTTCCTTTTCCGAAAGCTTCTTCAGTCATAGGGATTTTGACTACGCCGACAGTTTTGTCATAGGAAACCATATCTTCATTCAGAAGAACATAACGAAGTTCAGGATTTCCAAAATAAAGGTATGCTTGACCATCATCATCAATAAATACGGTGGGATCGATATCATTCCAATCTCCTTCATCTACAAGTGGCTCACCTAAATCCTTGAAAGGTCCTGTAGGGTTCTCTGATACACCTACTGCAATTGCCATTCCACCATTTTTTTTATGTACTGGACAATAAAGATAAAACTTACCATTACGCTCCACTGCCTGAGGTGCCCATGCTCTGTCATCAGCCCATTCAATATCATCCAAAGAGAATATCACACCATGGTCGGTCCAGTTCACCATATCCTTGGTGGAGAAACAACACCATTCAACCATTGTATAAAAATCATTGATGAGTTCATCCTCATCATGAGTGGTGTAAAGATAAAGTGTATCCCCCACCACCATAGGTGCAGGATCTGCTGTGTAGATTGATTTAATAATAGGATTTGTTTTCTTAGTGTTCATAATTTTTTTCTCCTTTGCAATACTAGATTAAATTATTACTGATTGAATTAATATTAACATAAATTTCATTGTTTTACTTTTCATTTACTGCACTCTTTGTATCAATTATTGCTATATTATACTTTATTAGTATCTATAAAGGTGCTATATTGCTACTGGTTAAATACCGCATTATTTTTGACCACTAAGTTTTAATAAAACCAAGTTTTCGTTGACTTGACGTTTCATCTCGTCGGTACACCTTCATAGATGCAAGATGCTTCATCGCTGAATGACATCAATACTAGGTGATTTGAAGCATCAAAAATCGAGGCTCTAGAAACCATGTAGTCCGCATATATAGCGAACTTACAGGCTTATAGGGCCTCTTTATGTCTTTTTGAGTTATTCATAATAATGTTGTTTTGACACAACTTTTTTAGCCACCTCGACTAGTGTAGTTAGTATCTAATATAGATTTCTCGGCTATAACTTATTATACATTGATTTAACCCCATACCATCCCTTACTTCAACATCGTAAGAATCCCCTTCAAATAACGTCCATTAGCCATCTCTAACACTCCTTCTAATACGTGGTTTTTCATACCACCACTAATCTTCATACCCGTAAGGGATGCATCTACTGCAGATAACATCATCATTTTAAATTCTGGATTATTATAATCTGCTTTTCCTCCAAATCCTTTTGCAATAGTCGCTTCTACTGCCTTATACATAATTTTCATAATGATAGAAAAATCCTTCATCTCCATAACCGTGTTTTCCATGGTGAAATTACCTTTTTTCAAAGGTACTTCTACGATTTCTCTTCCAATTAATTTTTCTAAATCTTCCTTTGTTGGTAAACCCTTTAAATCAATATACCACTGTGGAACACTCTTGATTTCATTACTAAAATCAAATTCTTTTAATCCTTCTTTTTCTAGTTCAGCAGTCAAGCATATATCTTCACTGTTTCTGCCC
>JAFAEB010000365.1 GCA_023424235.1 Bacillota bacterium | reverse complement strand
GTTGATATGCGTTCCACACTCATAGTTTATTTTAACCCTTTTTCAGTTAAAGTCAATATAAAACAGGAAGTTCACAGAATCTACTTATTTTGGGGTAAGCACTCAAATTGAGGATGATATGAATAGAACATTCTTATATAAAAATATTATAAGTATTTATTATTTGTATGGGAGAATACTAATAGTTAGAAAGGAGCTTATGTCATGTCTAAGGAGAAGAATAATAAGAAAAAAATAAAAGCTAGAAAAGATGAATTAAGGGATAGAGCTGTTATACAAACGGATGGTGGCTTTATTGAACGTCCAGTAAATGTTGCTTCCCACGTGGATTTAGATACGAGTGATTACTTTGAAGAACGTAGCAATCCATATAGTAGTAAAGGAAATTAAGAGAGTGAGAAAAATAAGAGCAATTAGTCTTTAATGGACTAATTGCTCGATAAAGTAACGAGTGGCAGAAGATAGTGGTATGGTATCATTATAAGCTGCCACCAATTTTCTCGTAGGAAGTTCTTCAACTGTATTAATCGTAACTAATTTATCGGATGTTTTTTTAACACAAAAATCTGGTATAAATGCAATACCAAGTCCAATTCGAGCAAGATCAATTAATAAATCATTACTGTTAAGCTCAATTGCAGGTACTAAGTCCAAGGAATGTTTTAGGAACATAGCATGTAAAAATTCACTAGTGGTTGAATTTTTGGTTAGCATAAGAATTGGGTGCTTTTGCAGTTCTTGAAAAGTTAGTACTTCTTTATCGAAAGAATAAAATTCTGGGTTACATATAAAGACATCTTTAAAATCAAGTATTGGTTCAATATGCATACTATTGGTAAGGGCAGAATTCGGAGAATTTGTAACGATAATATCAACCTCATTATTCTCTAACATTTTTGCACATTGAAAAGAAGTTCCATTTGTCACTTTTATATGTATCTCTGGATACTTGTGATGGAAGTCTTCTAAATATGGAACCAGAAAGTACCTACAAATGGTATCACTAGCACCAAGACGAAGCTGACTTTCACCAAGGGCAGCAGCTTCAAGTATTTGATTCTCGCCACGACTTATTAAATTTATAGCAGGCTCAATATGCTTAAAGAGGATTTCCCCTTCTTTTGTTAAGGATACTTTTTTTGTACTTCGAATAAATAAAACCTGATTTAAATTTGTTTCTAATACCTTAATTGATTGACTCACAGCAGATTGTGATATAAAAAGACAAGATGCAGCTTCTGAAAAACTTAATGTCTTTGCAACATAATAAAATACCTTATAAAGTTCATAATTGATATCCACGATGAGCCTCCTCTTTTTCGTGTGTATGCGGAACGTTTGCTCCGCAACCTAACTTCTTCATTTATATCATTATCTTTGTGGAACTACTTCTAACCAATATCCGTCTGGGTCACTAATAAAATAAATACCCATACCAGGATTTTCATAACAGATACAATTCATTTCTTTATGTTTTTGGTATGCAGCTTCATAATCATCAACAGTAAATGCTAGATGGAATTCATTATCTCCTAAATTATAAGGTCTATCCCAATCTCTAAGCCAAGTTAATTCTAATTGATGTGTTGTACTACCATCACCTAAATATACTAAAATAAAACTACCATCTTCTTTTTCTTTACGTCTAACTTCCTTCAGTCCAAGTGCTTCCTCATAAAATTTAAGGGATGCTTCTAGGTTTAAAACATTAATATTATTATGTGCGAATTTAAAGTTCATAATAACTCCTTTCGATATAAATGATTTTTATATTATTAATAAACATTATCCCATACATCGTTTAGATGGTAAATTCTTCACCTTGACGACTTACTTCAACCACTCTATCTTTGTAGTCTTTCGCTCTATCTAATTCCTTTAGCTTATGAATCGTCTCATACTTATCCCATAAGTGCATTGGAAATGCTACATTTGTTTTTGTCTCTCTCATAAAATGATCAAATCCCCACCAAAATCTGCCCTCTTGTCTTGGATCAAGAGGTACGAAAGCTACATCAAATGCCATATCTTTAATCTTAGCAATCTCTTTTTTAAATCTGCTTGTCATATCGATATATTCAGCCTGTGTCTCACCTTCCCAAGACCACCAGTTTAAATCTCCAGCATGGTAAATCACTTTGTCTTTATACTCGATTATAAAAGCAACACCTTCATCTGTGGAAGCTAGTGTTTTCACTTTCACAGCTACATTAGGTAAGACTTTTTCTTCATGTTCTTTTAAGAAAATAATGTTATCCTTTATTGAGGTAGGTGACAAGAGATAAGTTTGTAAATCATTATTAGCATAAATATCACTAGACAAGACAAAGGTTATGTGTTTATATTGTTCTGCTAAATCAAATATTTTAGTGGTGAAATGGTCATAATGTGAATGACTTGAGAATAGAACAATTTGCTTATTGGAATCAAAAGACGGAATCGTTCCTTTATAATAATCAAAAAGAAAAACAACGTCTTCCATTTCAATACTAAAACAGCTATGATTTATATAAGTAATTTTCAAATTAACTACCTCCCTTAATGATGAGTCACTTTAGCGATGAATCACATGGTGATATAAGGTAAACTACATCATCTTGTGATTACTCATATATATTTTACTACATGTTATTAATTTTGTATAGATGGATTTAAAAGAAATATTAGTCTTGCTTATCAAAACTTTAGTATTTATTAATTTAATTTATAACAAATTCTGTGTTATAATCATTTCATAGCATGATTTTAAAGGTGCAAAAGCACCTAATATATTTTTAAAACTTAGTAATATGGAGCACCTAGGAATTGTATTGAAGGAGCAGATATCATTATGACCAATGTAAAGAGAATTTATGTAGAAAAGAAGTTGCCATATGCAGTAAGGGCAAAAGAATTATTAGAAGAGTTACAACATTACTTAGACCTAAAGGCATTGACAAAGATTCGAGTACTTATAAGATATGACATAGAAAATATTAGCATGGATACCTATAAAAAATCATTAGGAACTGTATTTAGTGAACCACCAGTAGATATCTTATTTGAGGAAGTTTTTAATTATGACCAATCAGATAGGATTTTTAGCGTTGAATATCTTCCAGGCCAATTTGACCAAAGAGCTGACTCAGCAGAACAATGTGTTAAGCTATTAAATGAAGAAGAAGAACCAGTTATACGTACTGCAACCACTTATGTTTTATCCGGTGATATAACAGACGATGATTTTATTAAAATTAAAAACTATTGTATTAATCCAGTGGATCAAAGAGAGGCTTCCTTCACAAAACCAACTAAGTTAAGTGCTTCTTATGATGAACCAAAAGACGTAGAAATATTAACAGGCTTTATCCATTTAGGGGAAGATAAGTTTGATGAATTATATGAATCCTTAAATCTTGCAATGACCTTAAAGGATTTTTATCATATTCGTAATTATTTTAAGAATGAAGAAAATCGTGATCCTTCTATGACGGAGATTAAAGTACTGGATACCTATTGGTCTGATCACTGTAGACATACTACTTTTTTAACGGAACTGTCAAAGGTAGATATCGAAGAAGGCTTTTATCATGAGCCAATTAAGAAAAGCTATGAAAGATACTTAGACGACCGTAATGTTTTATATAAGGATAGAGAAGATAAATATATCTCACTTATGGACATCGCACTTATGGCGATGAAAAAGTTAAAAGCTATGGGCAAATTAGAGGATATGGAAGTGAGCGATGAAATCAATGCTTGTTCCATTATTGTGCCAATTGAAATAGATGGAATAGAAGAAGAATGGCTTATATTCTTTAAGAACGAAACACACAACCATCCAACAGAAATTGAACCTTTTGGTGGGGCAGCAACTTGCCTTGGTGGTGCCATAAGAGATCCTCTATCAGGAAGAGGATATGTATATCAAGCCATGAGGGT
>JAFAEB010000360.1 GCA_023424235.1 Bacillota bacterium | reverse complement strand
GTTACACGCAGTTATTATGTAAAAATAGTTTTATCTTCCATTTTGGTAGTGTAGGGTTTAGAAAAAATCAAAAAGAGTTTGATGCTCTCCTAAGAATAAATCGTAAAAAAATAATAGAGAAGCACGGATATGCAATCGAAGAATATACATGGGTTAGAACTGATTTAGTCGAATACTTAATAAATAGCGAAAAAAATACAATGGCCCCAATAAATGTACTTGATATTGGTAGTGGACTTGGAGCAACTATGGCAAAAATTGAAAGTATATATCCATATGCAAAAATATATGGAATTGAAAAGCATAAAGAAATAGCAAGGGTTGGAAAGAACCTGGCTAATATTATAGAAGGAGATATTGAAGTTATAGAACCTCCATTTAAAAAGGGCTATTTTAATTATATGATATTTGGCAATGTACTAGAATATTTAGACAATCCTAATAATGTTATTAGAAAGCTAGAACAGTACTTATGCAATAATGGAAAAATGATCATTAGCATATCCAAAGCTATAATAAAAGAAGACGTTATTAAAAGTATTGACATTGAACGTTTTAAAGAACTTTTTTATAACAGAAAATTTTTAAAAGTTGAAAGTATGAATGAAACTAGAGTAGATCATATAATTATTCTTAGTCGTTCTTAAATAGAGTAACAGTAGTTAAAGGAGTTTTTATGAAAATATTAGTAACAGGACTTTGTACTCTCCACTGGGGTAGACTTCAGTATGGGAATGTGGGTAATTATTATATAATAGAACCTTTATTTCGTGAATTACATAGAGTTTTTCCAGAAGGTGAAATAGCAACAACATTTCAGATGACAGAAGAGTTTATACTTAAAGAAAAAATCACAGTACTTCCAATGGAGTGGTACTATGCTTGGCGAGAAGACGAAATTGAACTTGCTAAGTCAGAATATGAAGCAGTTAAAAATAAGGATATTATTAAAACACCATTCGCAGAATATGTTAAAAATTGTGATTTGGTTATAAATGTATCTGGAGATATGTGGGGAGATAATGCAGAACATGTAGGTCGCGGAAGATTCCTAGTAGATTTATATAAGATGGGTACAGCGCAGTTGTTGGGAAAGAAAACTGTATTATTCGGAGGTACACCAGGTCCTTTTAACGAAGAAGAAAGTAAAGAATTCGCAAAAGAAATCTTTAAGCAATTTGCTCTCGTAGTTAACCGTGAGCCTGTTTCTAATAAAAATTTAAAAGACTGGGGATTTTTTGTGGACAAAGTAAAAGACTTTGCATGTCCTGCATTTTTATATGAACCAGAGTTAGATGAAGAGAACAAAAGGTTAGCAAAGGATATTATATCTACCATTCGTGATGAAAAACCACTAATTGGATTTACAATTGGTGGATTTAATATGCCGATAGGACCATATGATATGTGGCCTAGGGATGAATGGCAATACAATGTTTTTGCTGAAATAGTGGAGAATATGATTAATGTATTAGATGCAAAAGTTGTATTTATTTCACATACAAATGGATTTATATTACCACCAAATTTTGAATTAATTAATGGCAGGGATTTTCTTATTTTAAATCAGTTATACGAGATTATATTAAAGCGTGGCAAGTTAAAAGATGCAAATAATTTGGTTATTATTGATAAACCTTATTTGCCAGAGATGGTTAAAACTATTATTGGTAGTTTTGACATGATGGTAACAGGTAGAGTTCATGCCTCTGTTGCGGCTATTAGTCAGAATATACCTACAGTATTTTTGACTTATGAACAGAGTTTTATTCCAAGTACTAAAATGTATGGTTTTGCATCTCTGTGTGAGGTTGGAGAATATGTATGTGAACCAACTAATGCAGAGGAAATGATTCGATTAGTAGATGATTGTTATAAGAAACGAGAAGAAATTAGAACTCGTTTAAATAACAGAATTCCTGAAGTAAAACAATATGCAAGAAATGCATTTGATGCTATGAGGGAGTTAGTATGAGACTAGGTATAATGCAACCTTATTTTCTACCTTATATTGGATATATATCCCTAATAAAACACACTGATTCTTTCATCTTATTAGATGAGGTACAATTTATCCGTCATGGTTGGATTGAAAGAAATCGTATCCTAAAACAAACAGGAGGTTGGCAATATATATCAGTTCCTCTTAATTCACATTCTCAAAAGACGTCGATTAAAGAAATAACAATTAATAATAGCGTTGCCTGGAAGAAAAGAATAATAGATCAAATTGGCCATTATAATAAAGCACCTTTTTACTATCAAGTAAAAGAATTATTAGAAGATGTTTTAAGGGAGGAAGTTGATGATATTGTTACACTTAACCATATAACATTAACTAAAATATGTAAATATTTAGAAATAAATACACCTATCTATATATTTTCTGCTATGGGAATGAAACTTGATAAATTAAATGAGCCTGATGATTGGGCACTAGCTATATGTAAAAATATTGGAAATGTAACAGAGTATTGGAATCCACCTGGAGGAAAAAGTTTCTTTCAAGTATCAAAATATATAGATGCAGGGATAGAAGTTAAATTTCAGCAGATGACTTTACTCCCATATAGACAAAAAAGTGATGACTTTATTTCAGGACTTTCCATAATAGACGTAATGATGTTTAACGATATTGAAACCATACATAAGATGCTAGATAGGTATGAATTTATATGATGAAGATTGAGTTTATCCATGAATCACCACCGTGTAATGAGTTTAAACTTAAAGAACATATATACGATTTGTTAGAAGTAATGATACCACCTTTAGAGAACCGTGTAGATATCAATAGTTATATTCATAAAATAGCTAGTTTTGCAGATGTAATCTATGCTAAGTTAGATGGTATTATCATTGGAAGTTGTGCAGTATATCTGAATTCAGAAGAAGGATTTATTACTTCCATAGGTGTATTAGAACCTTATATGGGTATAGGTGTAGGAACCTTGCTATTAGATAAAGCAATTAAATTAAGTAGAGAGAAAAAAATAGATAGTGTTTCACTAAAGGTACATGTATCTAATAAAAAAGCATTTAATTTTTATATAAAGAATGGATTTAAGGTAGCTGATACAATAGAATCGTGGTTTATAATGAAAATTAATATACACTAACAGTTTGCTTATTAAATAATATTATTGAAGACAAGGAAGAGTATGGAAAATAAAATTAAATTATACAGAACAGCATTTTGTATCACTCAAAAATGTACATTGAAATGTAAATTGTGTTTAGCTTTTATACCTTATTATGATAACCCCAGCAATGTTAATTTTTATGAAGCAAAAAAAACTTTAGAAAATTATTTTAATGTTGTTGATAGCGTGGATGTATTTACTATCACAGGTGGAGAACCGCTTTTAAATCCAGATTTGCACCTGATTTTAAGTGAAACTTTACTTTATAGTAATCAGATTAATAAATCTATAGATTTTGTTACGAATGGTACTTTATTGATACCAGAAAACGTATTACAGCTCTTTTCAAGGAATAAGACTATAATAAGAATTGTTATAAGTGATTATGGTGATTTGTCATCAAAAATTAATGAAGTTAAAAAGCAATTGGACTATTTTAACATTCAATACAGAGTATCTAATTTTCATGGTGATAATCTATATTATGATGGATGGATAGATTTTAGA
Organism: Bacillota bacterium; assembly: GCA_023424235.1. Taxonomy (GTDB): domain Bacteria; phylum Bacillota; class Clostridia; order Lachnospirales; family Lachnospiraceae; genus Anaerocolumna. The sequence goes on along the minus strand of JAFAEB010000360.1, from coordinate 194 downwards.
AATCATAAGAAGAAAAGAGAAGAGGGTTCAGAAAGGGATGAACACGGACAACATTGCCTTCATAAAAGAGACAACTATTTTGTTATTAATGATGGTGAATTACATAATTGTTCCAGATCTTATTGGAGAATTAAGAATAATATCATTGAAAAAAAAGAAGGTGAATATGTTCCTATAAATGCTAGCATATCAAT
>JAFAEB010000356.1 GCA_023424235.1 Bacillota bacterium | reverse complement strand
GAGGGATACAAACTATGGAATATTTCGGATGGTGCTTTATTTTTAAATACTTCTGATATCAATCATTACCGTGATGGCTATTGGGCTACCGTTGATTTATCCCGCTTACCTGGTATTACAACACTATATAACACATCTAGAGCTAATACAACTGGTGCAGGAACAATGAATCCGAATGACTGGGTAGGTGGTACTAAATTAGGGGAGTATGGTGTTACTGGATTACAAATTACAACGATGGGTAATGGTGCCACAAGAGATGGTGTAAATGCTAAAAAATCATACTTTATGTTTGATAATGAGATAGTAGCTCTAGGCTCTGGTATTCATGTCCTTAATAATACACTTAATTCGAATGTAGAGACAGTAGTTGAAAATAGAAAAATTGACAGTGATTTATCAAATAGTTTTGTTATTAACGGTGAAGAGGTTAAGATTAAGAATGATAAAGTAGTTGTCCCTTATTTATCATTGTATGCACCTCAATATGATGTAGCGAATACAGCAGCAGCCAATATACATTCACACTCACTAAACTATGAGGTAAATAAAGATTCAAAAGTGATAAACTTAAAAACAAAAATGCGTTTTCCTAAGGGGAATAGAAATTCAGCATTACGTTTATATGGTGAAACAGATGCAGGTGTATTAGGTATCGCATACGAATTATTTCTTAATAATGCATCTACGGGTGCATTAAAGGCTTGGGGAGGTGCTGGTGGTGATTTTGCCATCGATGGTAGACAATGGTTTACAGTAGAAGCTAACATAATACCTGCTAGCCAAACACTAACAATAACAATCACAGATGAGTATAATCAAGTGATAACAAAATCAGGTGCTTTTATGGGAAGTTTAAATAATCCAAATATAATTACTAGTATAGGTTTTTATATTCCTGGTACTTTAGAGGGAACGATAGATGTAAGCTACCTATATATTGAGGAAGATGGAGCAATAACTTGTGATGTTGACTTTAGTGAAGTAGCTGTAGCTGAGCTACCTAATAAATTCTTTACTTTATGTGCTAATAGCTATGGTACACCATGGCCAAGTCATAGCCATGAGGAGTTTACTATTAATACAAAAAAAGAAACTATAGTAAAAGAAGCATCTGACGATGAGTACAGTAATGTAAAGTGGGCCTACTTAAAAGAATCTGATGGTGGTGGTATCGGCTACTATTTCCCTGAGGGTGAGACAATAAGGGCTTTCAAGGAGAGTAGAACTGGAAAATGGGAAGATATCAATGGCTTATCCGGCATGCGTTATTCCGATGATGAACTAACAAGAGGGTATGCAACGATGTATCTATCCCATGGTATGAAAGCAGATAAATCAGATTATTCATATGTTTTATTACCTGAAGTTACAATAGATAAGACAAAAGAGTATGAAAGCTCTCCTGATTTAGAAATCATTAAAAATACAGAGGAAGTTCATGCAGTTTATGAGAAGAAATTAAAAATCACTGCTATGAATTTCTGGCAAGGTGAAGGCCATATGGCACAAGCTGCTGATGTAACGTCCAACGGCCCAGCTTCCATTATGCTAAAAGAAACGGATACGAGTTACATTTTATCTATATCAGATCCTACGAATCTACGCAGCTCTATGGAAATAGTATTAGGACTACCTTTCCAAAATGTATTATCTGCTACAGAAGGTGTTATTGTAGAAGCTTCTGGTGAGAATACAGTAATAAAGGTAAACATTGCTCAAAAGATAAAAGGTCAAGTATATTTAATTGAACTTACTAAGGTTGAGCCAGTGGACCCAGAGACACCGGTTGATCCAGAGAAGCCAGTGGACCCAGAGAAGCCAGTAACTCCAGAGGAACCAAGTACTTCAAAACCTAATGATAATACAAATTATGTTATTATAGAAGAGGATAAGGTTACATCAATTGAAAAGAATACAGTAATTGAGGGTAATGAGCTGATTATTACTAACTTATCTACAACATATAATAAATCATCAGGTGAAAAAGCGATCGATAAAGTAGTAATAGTTAAGGATTTAGTAAGCAAGGTACAAACAAAAACCTTGGAACGTAGTTTGTTTGATAGAGAGGGTAACATGCTTGATCATTCTAAGTTAACTTATGAGTATGATGAGAAGAATGAGATAAATCAAATCAATGTTAATCTAGCCTTAACAAAGATAAGATATGATGAAGCTTATAAAAATCAAGAGAGTTTAGTTATTACAATGAAAGATGAAAGTAATAAAGAAATTGGATCATGGTTAATAGATAGAGAAGAACTAAATAGTCTTGAACATGATTTTAGTGATACTTGGCTTTCCTTTACCATAAAAAATGTAATGGAACACGATGTAATTACAATAGACAGTAAGAAACAAAGTGGCCTAATCATATCAGTGAATGATTCTGTCATTCCTTCAAAACTATATTTTAATATAGGTGATTTTAATACAATTAAGCTTGGTAATAAGTTTTATATGTATCAGTATAATGATAAATCGAATAAATTTGAGACACTACCATACACTTCAAAATTAAAAGTATCGAAAGATGGATATGCTAATATACCGATCCTAGCAGCAGGAGAGTATGTGTTATTGTCCGATAAGGTATCTACCAAACTACAGTCAAGCCTATTACAGCGTATTACTACCTTAGATAAATATACCATGAAAAAAGGTGAAGCTATCGATATTGCACTTAATATTCCAAGTACACTGTATCAAGTTAGCCAGCTAGATAATAAGGTGCCTAGTGGATTTGGAGCAGTAATGGTAACCTATAAATCTAGTAATACGAAGGTGTTAAAGATTAAAGATGGAAAGCTCTCTGCCATTAAAGCAGGAAAAGCTACGGTAACTTTAAAAGTTACCTTGTATTCTGGCAAAACAAAAACGATGAAGGTTACAATAACAGTTAAATAATTACGAAATCCACAGTGTAGATATTATTCACTGTGGATTTTTTATTACTTAGAATGTCTGTAAATTCATTCATATGTTTTAATTCTATGATATGTAATAAGAATAAGCAAAATGTTTCAGCCTATAAAAGTAGAGAATGGACTATAGAAAGATAGGCCAAAAGAGAGTAAAATATGATTATAATTGGAGCTATTTTACCTAAATATCTAGGAGGAATAAGTATGTACAAACTACTAATTGTTGATGATGAACAGTCTATTCGTAATGGTATTGTAAACAGTAATCCATGGCATGAGTGGGGGTACGAAATTGTTGGACAAGCTTCGAATGGAATAGAAGCGGTAGAATATATTAAAGGGAATACAGTTGATGTAGTATTATCCGATATCAGAATGCCCAAAATGGATGGGATTGAGCTAATGAAATATTTAAAAAACAATTATCCTGATATAAAAATAATAATATTAAGCGGGTATAATGATTTTGAATATTTAAATATGTCGATTAAGAATAGTGTTACAGAGTATTTATTAAAGCCTACCGATATTTTAGAGTTTGAAGATTTATTTCGAAACTTGAAGCTAAAGCTTGATGACCTAAAAGCTGAAAAGCTAGCCTATCATAACTTAATGGAGCAAGTATATGA
>JAFAEB010000348.1 GCA_023424235.1 Bacillota bacterium | reverse complement strand
CCTAGGGGTAGTCTACCCTTTTTTAGGAAGAAAATCAGTCAGATTGGATAATAGATTAATTTTAACAACTAATTCAAGTAAATATCCTATTTTTATTCATGGTGAATAATTCAGGTTCTATTATATTGTTTCTTTATATTTTATATTTTATATTTTTATTTACATTTTTTTGTATTATAACGATTTATATTTTATTCTTTACTAATTTATAGGTATAGTGTCCCACGATACCGAGGAAAATCCCCTTAACAATATTAAATGGTGTTATCCCGTAAAGTACTAGTGTTAATTTGTCTTTGATTCCGGATATAGCAGTTGCTGCTGCTAATACATTTTCCATTCCGCCATATAAAGATGCATATAATGGTATGGTTATAAAATAATTTACTAAGATCCCACAAATCGCCATACATACAGTAGCTACCGAAAAACTAATCAACCCTTTATACTTATTGCTTAGTTTTTTATAAAGGTAAGCTGCGGGTACTACATAGGCTACACTCACTAAGAAATTTGCTAATTCACCGATTCCAGCTGTTTTAGTTGCTGTAATAGCCTTTATAAGGTTTTTAATTAACTCTACTACCACTCCAGCTAGAGGACCAAATTGAAATGCTCCAATTAATGCAGGAATATCACTTAGTTCTAATCTTAAAAATCCAATAAAAGGTGGTGATTCAAGTAACATAAGTACATAGGATAGGGCTGATAACAAACTAACAGTTACCATAGTTTTTGTAGTAAATACCTTACCCCTTACTTTTTCTTTTTTTGCCATACTACCCATATTCGTAGTACTTGTTTTTGTTTTTTGTGTCATATCCATACACATATCTCCTTTCATAACAAGGTCGATTTCATCGACTTTTCATGTTGATAAAAAGGAAAACTCTTGGCATTATGAGGCTACTAAAATTTAATAGGTGATTATTCCTATCTGTAGTATAGTAGTATTGACAATTTGCATAGTTCGCTTATATGTTACATTAGTTTTTACTTTAACATTAAAAAAAGTCTCGTTCCAGGGATCGAGACTAATGTAAGTTTCATTACAAGCGTAACTACTTATGAGTATCTTGTTAGGTATACTCCTTCTTCTCACATCCAGACTTTACTGTCGGTTTTGGAATTTCACCAAATCAACTGATTAATACCAGGTCGCGGACTATACCGCCGGTCGGGAATTACACCCTGCCCCGAAGAATTTCCTTCTAAAATTATATATTAATATAATCTATACTAATATATCCTAATAATACTCTTTTGGTTACACTTTGTCAAGTATCAGTTAAATTATTAAGTATTGCATTATTAATGTATCATCTGATTATTTAATAATAGGCGCAAATTATTATGGAACAATTTATCTGCTAATTCACCATACTTCTTTTTAATATACTCATACTCTTCTTTCATCTTAGGTCTTCTATCATAATCCGAATGGGAGTCAGAGGCAACCATATGAATCATCTCATATCTTAATAATCGTCTGCAAAATTTTACTTGTTTACTTAATATTGGACCAATAATACTTGTAGCATTCATTTGCATATATACGCCTAAGCGTATCAACTCTTCAATACCTTCATAGTTTAAAAAAAGACATGGATAATACTCCATATGTGCTAGTACTGGTAAGTATCCATATATAAGTAAGCGATGTAAAGCAGTTTTCATTTCCTTAAATGTTACAGTGTTCGAAAATCGCACTAGTACATATCTTGTCCCAGCTAAGGTTAAAGCTTTATTACATCTTAAGTCCCTAATTACTTCATCACTATAATATACTTCATTTCCTAAAAATATGGTTAGCTCTTCACTTATTTTTTTTGCTTCATAACGAACTAAGGAAAGTTTTTCTTCCAATTCTTCTTTTGTAGGATTTATACATCCAACACCATAATGTGGTGTGGCAATCATAGTTCGTATTCCTTCTTTAAAAGCTATTTGTAACATATTTTTTGTTTGCTCCATATTTACCGCACCATCGTCAACTGCGGGTAATATGTGACTATGTATATCAATCATACTTGTCCTCTCCTTTCATATAATTATTTATAAGGTTAAGGGTGTAAAAAGCCTGTAACTATCTTTCAATAATCTAGATATCGCTTTTACACCTTATAGTCAACCTAATATTATTATCTTTTGTAAAAGAGTGACTTTTCCATGTGTTCGATTATATAATATGAAAAAATAAATCTCAATCCTTTCCTATTGGTGAATAAATTTTTCAATCGCAGAATACAGCACACAATGGGTTAATAGGACAAGTTGCATGCTATTTGGATTAAATTCTACAGCCAATTATATCATTTAAATTAGATTAAGCATCTCCTTCTACTTTACCTTAATAAATAAATAATTAACTGTAAGAAGCTCTTACAAGTCTTATTACTATCTGCTTATAGACACAAAAATAAGCCTACTGATCACTTCAGAGGCTTATTTTCCTTCTATCTATTGATGCTCTACTTATAATATCATAGTAAGTTGGATTCTCTTTTTATTAACATCCACACTCATAACTTTTACTTCTACAATATCTCCAACACTAACAACATCAAGAGGATGTTTTACAAACTTTTTATTGGTTAACTGTGAAATATGAACCAATCCATCTTGGTGAACCCCTATATCTACAAATGCACCAAAATCAATTACATTACGAACGGTTCCTTTTAGTATCATACCTTCTTTTAAATCCTTCATCTCTAAAACATCGGTGCGTAATATTGGTTTTGGCATTTCGTCTCTTGGATCTCTACCTGGTTTTTCTAATTCCTTAACAATATCAAGTAAAGTAATTTCACCAATTCCTAATTCAGTCGACATACCTTGCTTATCTTTTATCAATTTACTAAGACTAGTCAACTCATTTTTCTTAATATCATCTAGTGTAAATCCTAATTTATGAAGCAACTCCTCTGCTGCTTTATAGGATTCCGGATGAACACTTGTATAGTCTAATGGATTTTCACCATCTAAAATCTTTAAAAAACCTGCGCATTGTTCATAAGCTTTAGGACCAAGCTTTGCAACCTTTAATAATTCTTTTCTGCTACTAAATTTTCCATTTTCTTCTCGGTAAGCTACAATGTTTTTCGCGATTGTCTTTGTTATACCTGAGATATATTCTAGTAAAGATGCAGAAGCCGTATTCAGATCTACTCCTACTCGGTTAACACAATCTTCAACCACACCAGTAAGGGCTTCTGATAATTTCTTTTGATTCATATCATGTTGATATTGACCAACACCAATGGATTTAGGATCAATTTTTACTAACTCTGCTAATGGATCTTGAATTCTTCTTGCAATGGATACCGCACTACGTTGACCTACATCGTATTGTGGGAATTCTTCTGTAGCAAGCTTACTAGCTGAATATACGGAAGCTCCTGCTTCATTTACAATTACATAGGATACATTACTCTTAATTTCTTTTAACATGTCAACGATAATCATCTCTGATTCACGGGAAGCAGTTCCATTTCCAACTGAAATTAGGGTTATGCCATACTTATCAATTAGTTGCTTTACAATTTTCTTTGATTCTTCTACTTTATTTTGAGGAGCAGTTGGGTAAATAACAATCGTATCTAATACTTTCCCCGTTCCATCTACAACAGCTAATTTGCAACCAGTACGAAAAGCAGGGTCCCATCCTAATACTACCTGTCCCACAATTGGTGGTTGCATTAATAGTTGTTCTAGATTCTTACCAAATACTTTAATGGCACCATCTTCTGCTTTCTCTGTTAACTCACTTCTTATTTCACGTTCAATAGCAGGAGCTATTAGACGTTTATAGCTATCTTCTACGGTTTTTATTAAAACCTCACTCGTATATGGATTCTCTCTAACAATTGTCTTTGTTTGTAAAAATAAAAGAATTTTATCCTCTGGTGCCAAAATCTTTACCGTAAGGATTTTCTCGTTTTCACCACGATTAAGAGCTAGAATTCTATGCCCAGCTAACTTTGTTAGTTTTTCTTCAAAGTTATAGTACATTTCATATACACTTTCCGCTTTTTCATCTTTGGCAGTGCTTTGTATTGCCCCTTCTTCCATCGTTATTTTTCGAATATACATACGATAATCAGCTTCATCTGAGATACTTTCTGCAATGATATCCATAGCACCAAGTATTGCATCTTCTGCTGTTTCTACTAAAAGTTCTTGTGAAATATAATTCTTCGCTTCCTCAATAAGAGGTTTATCAAGCATTTGCAATAATATTGTGTTTGCAAGTGGCTCCAAACCTTTTTCCTTTGCTATTGTAGCTCTTGTTCTTCTCTTTGGTTTATATGGTCTATATAAATCTTCAACTACTACTAAGGTAGTCGCTGCTAATATTTGTGTTTTTAGCTCTTCTGTTAATTTTCCTTGCTCATCAATACTTAAAAGCACAGAAGATTTTCTTTCTTCTAAGTTACGAAGATATTGTAATCTATCATATAGATTTCTAAGAATTTCATCATTAAGTGATCCTGTCACTTCTTTACGATACCTTGCTATAAAAGGAATTGTATTGCCTTCATCAATAAGCTTTACTGTCTCAACTGTTTGGGATAATTTTATACCAAGTTCTTCACTTAATTGTTTTAATATATCCATATTTAACTCCTTTTGTATTCTTTTTTACCTATTACTGTAAAAGATCCATCCCTTTATGATATCACTTATCAGCTTATTTATCAAGTAGCTGAATACTACCATCTAGTTATCAGATAAAAAGGCTGTTGCTAAACTAATATTTATACTCAATACTTAAAGTCAATAAAATGATAAAACTAAATTGATTTATATTAAGTACTTACTTAGTTTGCAACAGCCTTTTTTTAACTTACGCTAAACAAAATTTATCATGAACTGCTTTCACAGCAACATCTACATATTCTTCATCAATTAATACGGTTACTCGTATCTCAGAAGTTGATATCATCTTAATGTTTACACCTACATCATATAATGCTTCAAACATCTTAGCTGCAACACCAGCATTTGACATCATACCAGCTCCTACG
>JAFAEB010000337.1 GCA_023424235.1 Bacillota bacterium | reverse complement strand
AATTTACCTTGTGGTATAAATGCTACAAAAACTAATGTAATAATTTCAATTCCTATAATAATCTGCTTCCAATGAAGCAATTGGTTTTCCCTATATTTAACTCTTACATATTCAGCCACTACAACCCCTATAACAAAGGCTAAGATAGGAAGCAAATAAAAAGACGCACTCCTTAAGCTCCCTTCTGCTAATCGAATACCAAACAATATTATATTACCTGTCTGAGCATTGGCAAAGACACCACCCCTTGCTATATATGTATATGCATCTAAATACCCTCCGATAAAGGATAGTAAAATTCCAATGAGTAAGGATTCTGAGATTCGTTGTTTTTTTCTAAGTATCATATGTTACCTCTTACTATTTCTTTCTTTGTAAATAATGATATAAATAAAATTATATCTTAACTTAAACCTTGCTTATGTATTATTATATCAAAGTGTCGAAGGATATGCAAAATGATTTCCTTAACTTTAAAAGAGCCATAATGCAAGTATTGCTTACATTATGGCTCAATAGAAAAAGGGGAAGTATTACTTCGTATTACTTAGTTTTAATCGTGCTTATTCTGTAATTTTTAATTTGATCTTTAATTGAAGTTACTAGTTTATTGCTTGGCTTCTTATCAAGGATTACGTACTCTGATGTATAATCTACATCTATTGAAACATATCCACTTTTATCAACTATAAATTTACCTTCAACTAATTCTTCTAGCTTGTTGGTAGCTTTATTATAACGATATACATATACTTTTTTTGCTTTTTTACTAGTATTACCAACATAAGCGTTTACATTAGCATTTGTAGGCAGAATATCCTCCTTAAGGAAGGATATTACATTACCTGATTTGTTCTTTGTATCTTGTTTTAAAAGATTTTGTAATTCTTTATTAGCACTTGTTTTATATACTTCAAGAGCTAGGTTAATATTAGATAATTCTTTTTTATCTACATCTTTTAAATCATCATACTTCATAGTTAATGTATAAGATACTTTTTTCTCATCCTTAACTACTATGCTTATATCTGCTTTACCTGCTTTTGCACCTTCTAAAACATCTTTAGATAACATGATGCTTGATAATTCAATGTTATCATTTTTAAGAAGTGCAGATGGTAGGAGTAACTCAACTTCTACTACTTCTCTTTTTGAAGTTTTTAACTGTTTAATCAATTCTTTTTCAGGTAACGTTAATTCCAATACTAATTTCGCATCTTTTGATACTTCAGCTAATTTTCTTGCTACAGATAGAATTTCATCAACTGGAAGTTCTAATGATACAGAAGAAGACTTCTTATTATTTGATGTAGTAACCTTACTAGCTTTATCAATTGTCACAGAAGCTACAGCGTTAACTACATTACCATCTTTATCTCTTTCAACTTTAGCAACAACAGAAGCATTTTTATTACTTTCTTCAATTACGATAAGCTCTGGCTCCTTATTATCAGGAGTAGAACCTTCTGTGTTACCTGGGTTAGTTGGTGTTGGTGTTACTGGTGTTGGTGTTACTGGTGTTGGTGTTGGTACTACTGGTGTTGGTGTTGGTTCTACCGGTGTTGGTGTTGGTCCTACTGGCTCTCCTGTAATCCCTTGACCTATCATAGTAATGTTTTTAGTTAATGTTTTTAAGCCATCAACATATACTTCTACTAAAAATTCATTGCTACCATTCTCTAAAGTAACTGGAATTGTATAAAGCCCTGTAATTTCATCTTGTAAACTTGCCTCTAATCCATTTACTAGCACCTTAGCACCATCTAGGCTACCCCATGCTTTTACAACGAAGCTTAAACTTTCATTCGCCTTATTAAATGTTATAGAATCATATTGTAGATAATCTGTTATGTAAGCTACTGCTGTTTTATCACCAGCGCTAAAACTATTAGCTAATAATTGTCTTAATACTCTTGAACCAGATTTATCAGCGGAAGATAATACATAACCACCAGCTGGGATTGTGCTATTGTTTAATTCTGCTTTATCACCCCATACCCAATCAATGGCTTGTTGTTTATTCGCAACATGGGTTACTACACCATCAGCTCCAACAATAACTTCTACACCCCATTGATTTGTGCCAGTTTGATCACCAAATTCTCTATTATATAGTACAATGGTATCTTCTGCACGAGTTGTGTTAATATCATTAATGGTCATTATATCTTTTGTTACAGGATTATATGCGCTTATTGTTAATGGATTAACATAAACTTTATCTTTAATCGCACATTCAATCATATACCAATTAACATAGCAAAGATCGAAAATCATTGCTCCATCACTGTTCTTAAATGCTGCTTGATATCCTACACGTTGTAACTCAGGAGTTTTTAAACTTGTTAAATCAATGGAACCAATTAAAGGAATCTTTCCATTGGTTAAAATATTACCTTGAGTCGTATATTTTGCAATCTTTTCTTCTGTATCGTAATAACATCCAATCATTAAGAAATCGATAGAATCTACATAGCTTGTTGTACGATACTCTGCTGTATAAAGTTCTTCTTGTGGGAACTGTAATCTTTCGTTATAGATAAAGCTTTCATCTGCCCAGTTAACACCATTTTGATAATAAGACTCATACCAGGATCCTACATAAGAAGATAAGCTAATCTCTCTATTTTGAAGTCCCTCATATTTAACGATTAACTCTTTTAAATCAGCTGCAAAGTCACCTATAACACTACTTCTAAAGGTTAACCAATCTAAATATAGACTACCTGTTGTCATGGAACCATCAGCATTTATTTGATAAGCATCTGCTGGCCAATTTACTAAAGTTTTACCTTGTTTTTGTAAATATGCTTCAAATTTAACTCTTGTTTCGTCACTAAAGTCTGCATATTGATTGTCATAACGGAATCGGTCCATTATAATTCCATCAACATTATAATTCATTAATACTTCTTCAACTCTTTTTAATTGGAATTCTTGAACTTCATCATTTGCAGGATTTACAAAGGCTAGAGCTGTAGTTCTAGCAGAATCTAATACATTTTTTAATGCACCTTTATCTTCTGGTGCTTGTAGTACTTCTGCCCAGTCTCTATTGTTTTTATAAATGTCGATGGCAGAGTCATTTGTTGATAGGTTACCCTCTGTAAAGAAATTATAGCTTGCTAATAATTTAATTCCATTTGCATGAGAAGCTTTTATCATTTCTTCTAAGAAGTCAATTTGCATATCAACATATTTATTGGGATTTTTCGTTTCTGTCATATATGGAACGTTTGTAAGGGTAGCTTTTTTATAAGAAGCATAGCCTTCCGTTCCTTTTACGTCAAATGCAAATGCTGTAACACCTGCATTTTTAGCAGTCTGAACCATTTTTTCTATTTTTTCAACTGTATTTAGTGACTTAGCACTAGCATATTGATCAATCCACATAATTACGTCTTTTTCTTCATCCGCAATCACAGTGTCTTTTTTAAATACAATCATACTCTTTTTAGATTCCGTCATTAATACACCATTTTCAATAATTGCAACATCGATGTAATTAACTCCTGATTGTAATGATACGGTTTCCATAAAAGTACCATCTTCATTTAGATTTACGATCATTCCTTGTATTGCGGAACCAGATACAACATTAGGTGTGGTGATTGCTGGTCCTGTTACAACACTTGGAACGGTAATTGCAGAGCCACTTACTACATTCACATCAGGTACAATAACTGTTCCTGTATTAGGCCCAATTAGCTTGTTGTTCGCATCAAGTAGTTGTATATTAATTTGATAAACTGAATTACTATTTCTTTCTGCAACAACACCAGATACCACTGTTGTTGTACTAGTTGTTGTATACATATCTGTGTAGTTTAATGAAAGTCTAGCTTGTTTCGCTTCATTTCCTTTTGTAAGAGCAAGTACTTGACTTATAGTGATATCACTTCCATTTAGTTTAAGTTTTACTACATCCCCTACATTAAATTTTTCAGCGATAAATTTCTTATAGCCTGCAGATGCATAGCTACTATCACATGCAAGTAATACAAATCCTCCTTCAGGAGCAACAACATCTGTGGATTCTGTAAAGCTTGGCTTTGCTCCTACAGATGGTGCTTTATTAATTACTTGTTTTACGGTCATATTGGCATCTACTACAATTGCAGTGTTGGACTTAATAGAACCCTCACTTACAACTGCACGATTTCCTGGTGTAAATAAAGAAAGTCCTTGCCCTGGAAATGCTGGACTAGAATTAAGGAAGTCAGGATTAACAAAGTCAATCGCTTTTCTCTCTCCCTCACTATTAAAATTTGGATCAAATGATGTTTCGATTTCTAAACCTTGTAAGGTATAGATTGCACTAGCTAAGCTAGTAGTAGAAAACATAGGTGATAGCATACCTACTACCATTGATAGGCTTAATACCAATGAGATAATTTTTTTCTTACTTTTCATACACGTTCATCCTTTCTATCGATGTGCACAGATACATATTTATCTGTGTCATATTTGCAGGATATGTAAATGAATACACGAACCTTAATTTCATGATACAAATTGTTTTTCTCATAAAATTAGCAGGCAAGAATCTAATGTAAGCTAACCATATAGATTCTTTCATATCACCGATCGGATGGAATAATACGTGATTTCTATAATTCTATTGAAAAATTTGAAATAATCAGTTAGAATATATAGAAATAGCTCATTTCCCTTTCTTATCGATTAGCGTCGCAACTATTGATTTTAAAAAGGTGATATGTGCTATTTTTTTATGTTGAAAAAAACTTTTTTTGCTTTTATTTTGTTTTCAAATGTTCAATTTGTGAATCATGTACAATATCTACAAATATTTTTAGAATTAATTACTATGTTTATTCTAAAACACTAATATAATAGCATGATAAGGAAATTATGTCAATTGCATTTATTGCATTTTAGCTAAATAAAAACAGAAAATAAAAAATATTTTTTTTATTTTCTGTTCATTGTTAACCTTTTTATCATTTATTTAAGTGAAACTTTATCATTAATTACCTTCTACTTAATTTCACTCATTTCATCCACTATACTTTTTAATGAGGCACTGTTATTAATTCGATAGCCCCTGTCCTCCTTAACTAGTAACCCTCTTTTACAAAAATCTGATAAAACACGTAATAAATGCCTATAGCTTACACCAAGATACTGAGACACCTCTGTATGTTTTTCCTCATATAAGTTATTCGTATTTGAAAACAATATAAAGGCTGCAAGGCGAGTTTCAAGTGTATATGCTTGACTGCTAATTAGATTATCTGTATCACGAAGCAGTTTCACACATAAATGCCTAGCGATTTCTCTTAAAAATTTTGCATCATTTAGTATTTCATCCCTCATATTATATAGTGGCAGTTGAATGCATACCGTATCTATCATAGCTTGAACACTATGAGCTGTTTTAGAAACTCCAAGCAATTCAACTTCTCCTAGGATTGTACCACATGAATAAAAATGTATCAGCGATACCTTTCCATTCTTATGAGTCTGGTACATTTTAGCCCTACCTTCCACCAAAAAATACAGGTAGGATAAGGTGTCTAGCTCTTTGCAGATAAACTCGCCCTTTTTATAACTATGAACTTCTAAATATGAAGTTATCGGTATAGAAAACAAATCTTCTATCTTATATTTATCCGTGTATTTTCTTTTTTCTATTGGATCTGATATTATCATAATACTACCTCATCTAAAATTTGATATAAACAGTATGACATATGTCATATTACCTTTCAAGAACTTATGTTATGATACATAAAATTAATCTTTTAGAAGAGCTTAAGCTAAGATTTATATGATTTAGCTATATAACTAACTGTTAAATGATAGCATACGATCTTCTATGTTAGAACGATATGATATAAGATACCTTAGTCGTTAATACACACATTCTTCTTTGAGAAAAAGGATATAAAATTTATTAGAAAGGATACCACATATTAAACAAACAGAATATTGTGTGGAATGGTAGAAAAAAATGAATGAACTTCTGAGTATTATCAGCGGCATGATAATTGCATATATGAATTTTATTAATTCGAAACTAGGTCTAGTCTATGGAAATAATATATCACTTGTAATAATTCATTTAGTAGGTTTGCTATGTTTAATTCCTTTTTGCATTAAAGGAGTGACCATTATAAAAGGAATTCCTTTATGGTGTTACCTAGGTGGCGCAATTGGTATATTAACCATTATATTTAGTAATAGCTCCATACCAATACTTGGGGTAACCGTACAAATGGCAATCAGTCTTTTAGGACAAACACTAGCTAGCGTGATTATAGATCATTTTGGTCTTTTTGGATTTAAGAAATATCCTTTCACGAAAAATAATCTAATTAGCATCATATTTATAATTTTAGGAACGGTGGTGATGATTATATGGTAATTGGAATTATTTTTGCTTTTGCTTCAGGTATTGCTATAGTATTAAGTCGTACCTTAAATGCAAAATTAACTTCTTATTCAAATCTTAGATATTCAACTCTCTTTAATTATATTATAGGTATTATAGGTTCTATTTTAATCGTTGTATTAACGAAGACAAAACTTCCAGAAACATTACCTACTTTTAAACTTAGAGAAGGAGGTATTTATCTTGGTGGTGCTATAGGCGTTGTGATGGTTATTGCTAATAGTTATCTAACAAGAAAACTACCAGCAATCATTTTTACCCTACTTTTATTTTGCTCTCAGCTATTTACTGGTATAGCAATCGATTATTTTATGTCAGGTAATTATAGCAATGGTAAAGTAATTGGAGGATTCATAATTTTAGTTGGCTTATGGATTAGTAATAAGAAAGAACCATCGAATATAAAGCTTGATAAAACTTAAGAAAAACAAGGATAGACTAGTTTAAAACGTTTCACTATAAATAACAGTTTTAAGGTAGAAAAAAGAGTCTGCCAAGGCAAACTCTCGCGCTGCAAAGCATAGGAAGTAATTTCCTCTATAAAAAAAGTTACAGCTCACTGCTGTAACTTTTTTTATCCAATATATTATTTATACAATTTATCTTTTTATGATTTCATCTCTTCCAGGTCCGTTTGATACCAAGGTAATAGGGTAGCCTATTTCCTTTTCAATAAATTCAATGTATTTTCTACAGTTTAATGGAAGCTTATCATACTCTTTTATTCCTCTAATTTCTTCCTTCCAACCTGCTAATACTTCTAGTACCGGTTTTGCTTTTTTAAGCTTCACAGTAGTTGGGAAATCCTTTGTTATCTCTCCATCTATTTCATAACCAACACATACTGGAATTTCATCAAGATAGCCTAATACGTCAAGTACAGTTAGTGCTACTTCTGTAGCACCTTGCATTCTACAACCGTAGCGTGTAGCCACACAATCAAACCAGCCCATTCTTCTAGGCCTTCCGGTTGTAGCACCATATTCACCACCATCACCACCACGTCTTCTAAGCTCATCCGCTTCTTCACCAAAGATTTCACTTACAAATTCTCCAGCACCTACAGCACTAGAATAAGCTTTTGCAACTGCTACTACTTCCTTTATCTCATAAGCTGGAATACCAGCTCCAATTGCACCGTAAGCTGCAAGAGTAGATGAGGATGTAACCATTGGATAAATACCAAAGTCGGTATC
>JAFAEB010000314.1 GCA_023424235.1 Bacillota bacterium | reverse complement strand
GCTCCAGAACCTATAAATACTGCCTCATATCCTTCTTCTTCCATCAACTCATCAATTGTTATTGATTTTCCTACAATTACATTCGTCTCTATTTTTACACCTAATGCTTTCACATTGTCTATTTCTGTTTTTACTACAGTATCTTTCGGAAGGCGAAACTCTGGTATACCATATACTAATACTCCTCCTGGTTCATGTAATGCCTCGAATATGGTCACTTCATATCCTAATTTAGCAAGATCTCCTGCACAGGTAAGACCTGCTGGGCCAGAACCGATTACCGCTATCTTTTTACCATTTGTAATAGAAACTGCCTCTGGTTTCACATTATGTTCTCTAGACCAATCTGCTACGAAACGTTCTAATTTACCAATCGATACTGCTTCTCCACGCATCCCCCTAATACATTTTGCTTCACATTGAGTTTCTTGTGGACAGACTCTACCACATACTGCTGGAAGTGCTGAATACTTGCTAATAATTTTTGATGCCTCTAGTATGTTACCATTTTCTACTTCTCGTATAAATGCAGGTATATCAATGGCTACTGGACATCCTAAAACACATTTTGCATTTTTGCATTTTAAACATCTACTAGCTTCTGCTTTTGCTTCCTCTATATCATATCCTAAACAAACTTCTTCAAAGTTTTTAGCTCTTATATCTTTATCCTGCTCTTTTACAGGTACTCTCTTTAATACGTCCATTTTAACCTCACTCCGATAAACTTTTACAATAGTTAATGCAAGTTATGTAATAAACATAAGAATCTATGTTTATTCATCACTACAACCACAGCCTCCACCTTTATGGGTATCCCCTTCTATCTCCTTAAGAACTGCTCTTCCTTCTTTCGTTTTATACATTTGCTGTCTCTTCATTGATTCATCAAAATCAACCAAATGTCCATCGAATTCAGGGCCATCAACACAAGCAAACTTTATCTCATTACCAACAGTTAATCGGCAAGCACCACACATTCCTGTTCCATCTACCATAATTGGATTCATACTAACAATAGTTCGTATTCCTAACTCCTTTGTTAGTAAACTAACAAACTTCATCATAATTACTGGTCCTATGGCTATTACTAGGTCGTATTCTTTTCCTTTATTATTTACCAACTCTTTTATCATATCATTAATGTTGCCCTTAAAACCATAGCTACCATCATCGGTAGTAACATATACATTTTTTGCAACCTTTTTCATATCTTCTTCAAATATAACAAGATCCTTTGTTCTCGCACCAATGATACAATCAACATCAATTCCTTGTTCTTTTAACCATTTTACTTGAGGATATACTGGTGCTGTTCCAACACCACCTGCACAAAATAGGATCTTCTTTTTAGATAATTCTTCTTTTGATTCATCGATAAGTTCTGATTTGCAGCCTAATGGTCCAGAAAAGTCTCTAAACTCATCACCTACCATAAATCCAGCCATACGTTTCGTTGAATTCCCAAGTGCTTGAAAAACTATGGTAACTGTACCAGCTTCTCTATCATAATCACAAATTGTTAGTGGAACTCTCTCACCTTTTTCATCCATCTTAACAATTACAAATTGTCCAGGATAACAAGATTTTGCAACTCTCTTAGCTAAAACATCCATTAAATAAATATTCGGAGCTAAGGTTTCTTTTTTAACTATCTTGTACATGATATACCTCCGTAAATATAACATTTTTTAATTCTTGATATATCTAATCATTATAGAGTATATTCATAAAAAAATCTAGTATTATTATTCATTGGTAGAAAATGAATAAGTTTAAAATTCATAAAATCTTAAGAATTCACAACGTACAAATTCATTATTCTATGATAAGCTATATTATGGTATAATGTTTTATTCAAGGTCAATCCTTATAATATAAGTATTACTTATTAAGAAGCAAATGAAATTTCGAAGGTAGTACATAGAGATTGAATATTATTAATTTAATAAGTTAATATATTAATTTTAACGATATCAATCAAAATAAGATGATAGCTATATAAATATGACAATGAAGAGTTAAACTAAATTGATAGTATATAAATAAAATGAGAACAATTAAAGCATGATGATAGCTATATAAATAATAACTTGATCGTTTTATAAATAAGACTATACATAGTTATACGAAATTGATAGCATATAAATAAAATGAGAACAATTAAAGTAAAATGATAGCTATATAAATAAGACAATGAACAGTTAAATGAAGTTGATGAATGAAATACGATTACTATAAACGATATAAATAATACAACTTCGAAAGGAAGGAAGATACCATGTATACAATATTAGTTTGTGACGATGATAAAGATATCGTAGATGCAATTCATATTTATCTAAGTGCAGAGGGCTATAATATTATCAAAGCCTATAATGGTAAAGAAGCCCTTGAGCTTATAAGCGAACATCAAATTCATTTGGTATTAATGGATATTATGATGCCTCAAATGGATGGAATACGAGCAACGATGACGTTAAGAGAAAATAACAATTCCATTCCAATTATATTTTTAACAGCAAAATCTGAAGATAGTGACAAGGTTTTAGGCTTAAATGTTGGTGCTGACGATTATATTACCAAACCTTTTAATCCCCTTGAATTAATTGCAAGAGTAAAGTCTGCCTTACGTCGATACACGAAACTTGGAAGTATTGTTACAGAAGAAAATAATATATATTCATCTGGTGGATTAGTAGTAAATGATGACAGAAAAGAAGTCTATGTTGATGATGAATTAATTAAATTAACTCCAATCGAGTACAACCTGCTTAAACTACTTGTAAAGAATAAAGGTAGGGTATTTTCCATTAATGAAATATACGAACTGATATGGAACGAACCATCCTATGGAGCAGACAATATTGTCGCTGTTCACATAAGACACATTAGAGAAAAAATAGAAATAAATCCGAAGGAACCAAAATATCTAAAAGTAGCTTGGGGCATCGGATATAAAATAGAAAAATATTAATTTAGAAAGGACACACACATGAACAATATTAAAGGATCATGGGCATACAAACTATTAGTACATAGTATGTTGTTTTTATCTGGCCTTATCCTAATAATAAGTACCCATCATGTTGTCACTTATCTTGATTCCTATTCCACTACGATAAAAAGCGTAAGTGAAACTGCGCTCTTCCAAAGTAAATACTTAAAATATGTAGAACGGGTAGCAGTTTATGTTGATTATAGAGAAAAGGGTTATAATGGACCTATAAATGTGGATAGCTCTTCTCTTGATTTAGAAAGTCTATTTGAAGATGATCAAAGAACGGATGAGCTACCAACTACACAAGAGGAACAGCAAGAGGAATTTGATTATTACAACACGGTACTTAACATTGCTAACACCAATTTTTTATATTACGTTAAAAATTTAAATACAGGTAACATATATGCTTCTAAAGAATTAACAGAAGTAGTCAATAACCACTTAAAGAGCGAAGACCAAGAGGCAGCTTTCAATAGCTATTTAAAGAGTGTACGTAAAAATGAAGCATACTTAATACTAAACACGAAAACGAAGAAGTTTTTAACCAATGTAAATCGAAGTTATCAATATTTAAATGAAGAAAATTTATCTTGGGTAATTGACTATATTACTGGCAATCTAATAACATCAGAAGATGGGAATAATGATTATGATGACTATATAATCTGCACTACACTATCTGATAATATAACAAATTATGAAGATGAATTTGGTGCTATGGTTAAACATTTTAAGACATCAAATGAAAAGTATATGAATTCCTTATATTTAATACCTTTATCCTTTGTTAGTTTACTAATCTTCTTTGTTTTAGCCATAGCATTTTGTGGTTATAAAAAAGATAGAAATCATGTTAGTTTAAATGGATTTGATAAATTAAAAACCGAAGTTGGATTTTTACTAGTAGTTGCAGGTATTATATTATTAGTTTACTTTACTCAATTTATTAGTAAAATTCTACTAATGGATTTCTACTTAGATATTACAATAATATATATTGTAGCTTATATATTTATATATCCCTTCTGCATGTTTGGTTTATTAAGCTTTATTCGAAGATGTAAAGCTAATGTAATCATTAAAAACTCCTACCTTGCCATCTTTTTAGGACGTTTAAAGAAATTTTTGAGAGCTTTCTTTGCTGAACATAGTTTGACATATCCTTTAGCTGCATTGTTAATCATATTTATAGCAATCGAAATCTTAGCCGTTTACCTTTACAGACATCCTATTGTTTCAATTTATGAATCTCTTGTAGTAGCAATTATTGGCCTACTGTTATTGGGATATAAATTATTTAATGTTGCTATTGATATCAACATTGTAACCAATGAAACAAAGGGACTTACAGAAGGCGATATTTCACATAAAATAAATACTACTACAATGTGTGGTCCTGTTGCAACATTAGGTGAATATATCAATAACATTGGTGATGGCTTGTCAGCTGCTGTAGATGAAAAATTAAAAAGTGAGCGGCTTAAAACTGAATTAATTGCAAATGTATCTCATGATATAAAAACACCACTAACCTCTATCATTAACTATGTAGACTTATTAAAAAAAGAGAATTTAAATAATGATAAGGCAAAGGACTATCTCGATATTTTATCTTCTAAATCTTGGAGGTTAAAGACTCTAATTGAAGATTTAGTAGAGGCATCGAAAGCTTCCTCTGGTACCATTACACTTAATTTAGAATGCTTAAATCTAGTTGAATTAGTACGTCAATCCTTAGGCGAATTCGAAGACAGATTTATAAGCCATAATTTAGAGGCGGTACTAACCATACAAGAAGAGCCTGTATACATTTTGGCTGATGGTAGAAGTACTTATCGAATCATAGAAAATATCTTTTCTAATGTCAATAAATATGCCTTAAGTGGTACTAGAATATATATTGATATACTAACAAAGCAAAGCTTTGTAACTGTATCTGTGAAAAATATTTCTGCTACAAAGCTTAATATAAATGCAGATGAACTTATGGAGCGATTTGTACGAGGTGATTTATCCCGTAATACAGAAGGAAGTGGTCTTGGCTTATCTATAGCTAAAAGCCTTGCAAGTCTTCAAGATGCAACCTTTGATATCCTCTTAGATGGAGATTTATTCAAAGCCGTGGTTAAGTTTAAACGTTTACTGGAACCAACGGTTAAAGAAGAAGGAAACAAAGATAAATCTATTTAATATACAATAGGGCTGTAAAAAGATGCTCATACCAACGAACTTTAATAAGCTTATAAGCTTTGTAGTCTTGGTATTCTTCTTTTTACAGCCCCAACATATTACATAACACCTTTCAATACTACACATTTTTATTACACAATTCTAAGTTAAGTTGAGAACACATCATACTACACACTTAAATATATTAAGTTTAATTCTTTTATATCATTCACTGATATCAAATAATTATTTCGAAATCTCTTATCGCTTGTTACATCCTTAAGAAACCAAGAAGGTGGACAAAAAGTATTTGCTGCTTCCTCACTTGGAAATTCAACCTCTATAAAATACAATCCTTCTAAATTATCGTGAAATACATCAAATTCTCCAAGTAAACCATTCTCTAAAGGAATTAGATATCTAGTCTTTCGAATAATATTATGATCCGCCTTCAATTTCATATGTTCATATGCTTCTTTTGTTAATGGCATTTCTATTTCATTATTAACTAAGACCTTATTGTCCATATGATTCTTACTTACATCATGAAAAGGTGATTTGTAAGTTAAATAATAATCCTCATTACTCTTTCTAATCCGAACAACAGGTTTTGTACATAGATAGCCTTGTTCAATCTCTATCTTTTGATAGGAATCTATGTTGTTAGGTAGTTCACTTACTAAGTACTTCTTTTCTATTTCCATTTTAAATCCTCTCTTTTCATAGGAGTGTATTCCTTATATCCTTATTTAATTACATATGCATATTGGTCATCGATAACCATAAATCCAACATCAATATAAACTTGATTGGATATGGGATTGGTTTTGTCTACAAACAAAGAGCAAAACTGATAACCCTCTTCTAAAATACCCTTACATATATGATACATGTTGGTTTTAGCAAAACCTTGGCCTCTATACTCTCTAGGGGTATATACATAATTAATGCATACACCATTCACTAATGTACGAGTGGTAGCTGCCATAGTAACAATCTGATGATCCTGATTCTCAAATACATAGATCTTATTATTATGTAGTAATCGTTCAACCTTTACTACTTGTTCTTCATAGGATACCTCTTCATGTAAAGCTTCTCTATAAAAGTCCACCATATAGTTATTTATAAGCCCCAGCTCATCAGTATTTGCTAGACGAGTTCTTCCTTCTTTTAAATCCATTGCTTTTAATTTCCTTAAAGCCATTATATCAAGGGCTAAATGTTCTTCAAATAGTAATGTTTCTTTCTTCTTATTACTTAAGTTATTATTCATACACTTTATAAATAAATCACATATCTCTTTTTTTGCATTTAACCCATTTAACTTAACTTTATGCTTTATAAAGTATAGAGATAGGTCATTGATTGCCTCATATAAACCATCCATAGATATAGGATTAACTAAAAGATTATTAGGCAAGCAATTTAAGAATATTAGAACTGTAGAATTCTTATTCTCATCTATTACTTTACCGAAGATACATTCTTTATAAGTTGTAAGCTCTTTATTTACCATAGCGCTATAGAAAAGTAACTGTGCAGTTATTTCATTATTTATTAGATCCGAATAATTATCATTTAAAAAATCCCCAACTTTTTTATAGGTAATTACCTTCATACCTATCTCCCCTTTATATATATTTCTACTATATAATATAAATATATAACATATTCACAATTAATATCTCTCTATTCTCTTAATTATTTACAGAACATTCTGACCATTAATAATAACTCGAAAGCGCATATTAAGCTTTTCTGCTGCTTTTTTACATAGAATCATTCGACCTAAAAATATTTCAAAGTAGTCCATCACTGGTGAAATTTCTGTATCAATGGTAAGATTTAAACTTAACTTGCTTTTATCCTCATTAATCGATAAACTCGATTCTCTAACCGCATAATTTACACGATCGTGTATATCAAAGCTTGCTAAATCTCGATTTCGAACTCTGGTGTAACGAACATCAGTCTTGTCTGCAAGAATTAAGGCTGCCGCTACTTCATTTACAGGTACCGCAGTAGATTCATCATGATTTCCAATGGCTGATATTATTGTCGCAATATCTTCGGCATCTACTCCCATTTTATCTAAGATACGAAATGCCATTACTGCTCCACTTTGCGCATGATCCACCCGGTTGATTACATTTCCAATATCGTGCATATACGCAGCTATCTTTGCCAGTTCTATTTTATGTTCATCATAACCTAAGGTAGATAAAATATATTCAGCATTTTTTGCTACGATTCCTACATGGGCAAAGCTATGTTCTGTATAACCTAAGGCTCCTAAAGCTTCATCCGCTTTTTTTATATAAGTTTTAATTTGATCATTTTCTTTTATCATTTTATATGTTATCATACTTAACCTCTTTCTATTGTAAATATAAATACTATTATGCCACAGATTTAAATCATAATGCGAATAAATACTGCCTAGTTAATTAATTTTCATCCTATATCTTCTAACGTTTATGTCCAATATATTCTTGTAAAATATAATATGATGTACCTTTGACACGATACTGATATACAATATTAAAATACTACGACATTAGAATGACTTCGTTACATTCTTATTTTACATTATATACCACGATCTTAAACCATACAAGTAAACAGCCACTTTTAAGCGATTAAAAATTTTACTTGAATTTATATTTTTTTTATGTATAATCTTATAAGTAACTTATTTGATAAATAGATAGGAAATTATTACTATAACATATAGAAATTTTGTACGAACATAACTGTATAAATATTTTTACCTAAGGAGCATATATGAGTATTTTAAATGTAAGCAATCTTACACATGGATTTGGCGACAGAGCAATCTTTAATAATGTATCATTTCGCTTATTAAAAGGAGAACACATTGGTTTAATTGGTGCTAATGGTGAAGGAAAATCAACATTCTTAAATATCGTAACAGGCAAATTAATGCCCGATGAAGGAAATGTAGAATGGGCGAAAAATGTTAGAGTTGGTTACTTAGACCAACACTCTGTGCTTGAAAAAGGTATGACTATTCGTAAAGTATTAAAATCTGCATTTATTTACTTATATGATTTAGAAGCTAAAATGAATTTATTATGTAATCAAATGGCAGATGCTGATTCAGATGAATTAATGGAAATTATGGAAGAGTTCGGTACCATACAAGATATACTAGATAATAATGACTTTTATATCATAGATTCAAAAGTTGAAGAAATAGGAAGAGCTCTAGGTCTAGATGCCATCGGCCTTGACCAGGATGTAACAGAACTTAGTGGTGGACAAAGAACTAAGGTCCTTTTAGGTAAACTCTTACTTGAAAAACCAGATATTTTATTACTAGACGAACCTACTAACTATTTAGATACCAACCATATAGAATGGTTAAAACGTTATCTACAAGATTACGATAATGCATTTATACTAATCTCACATGACATTCCATTCTTAAATAGTGTTGTAAATATTATTTATCACATGGAGAATGCTGAATTAAATCGTTATGTTGGTGATTACTATAAATTCCAAGAAGTTTATGAAGTGAAAAAACAGCAATTAGAAGCTGCATATAAAAAACAACAACAAGAAATAAACGATTTACAAGACTTTGTTGCTCGTAACAAAGCTAGAGTTTCCACTCGTAATATGGCTATGTCTAGACAAAAGAAACTAGATAAAATGGATATTATTGAATTAGCGAAAGATAAACCAAAGCCAGAATTCTATTTTAAGGAAGCCAGAGCTGCAGGAAAATATATTTTCCAAACAGAACATTTAGTAATTGGTTACGAAGAACCTTTATCAAAGCCACTTACACTCTCTATGGAACGTGGAGATAAAATCGTACTAAAAGGTGCAAATGGTATTGGTAAAACTACTCTACTTAAGAGTATTATGGGATTAATTCCAGCTCTTGAAGGTAAGGTTACCCTTGGTGATTATCTTTATAAAGGATATTTTGAACAAGAAATGAGTGGTGCTAAGAACAATACTTGTATTGAAGAAATATGGCGTGAATTTCCTTCCTATACTCAATATGAAGTACGTTCTGCCTTAGCAAAATGTGGCCTTACAACGAAACATATTGAGAGTCAAGTACGTGTACTTAGCGGGGGAGAACAAGCAAAGGTAAGACTTTGTAAACTAATTAACCAAGAAACCAATGTACTGCTTCTAGATGAGCCTACTAACCACCTTGACGTAGATGCAAAAACTGAGCTAAAACGTGCACTTACTGAATATAAAGGTAGTATTCTTCTAATCTGCCATGAACCAGATTTCTATGAAGATTTTGCGACTAAGGTTTGGGATTGTTCCAATTGGTCTACTCGAATTTAGATAGCTAAAAGATATAAAGATTTATATAGCCCTGGACTGATATGGTATGAGTTACTTCACTCCATATTGACCCAGGGCTTTTTTACCTATAATATTTTATTGTAATAATAATTTTTGATGATTTTTGTTATAGTGTTTTTTTATAATGTATTTTGCTATAATGACATTTGTTATAAGAGTTTTTATTATAATGATTTTTGTTATATTTTTGATATTATAATTTTGATATAATAATTTTGATATAATAATTTTTATTTAATGGGTTAGTTCTTTTTATTAAAGACAAATAACTTACTAAAGATATAATTTATAATTATAACAATTACTGCAAGCATGGCTTTTACAATTAAATCATTAAAGTTCATAAGTGTAGTAAACACATATAATCCTAGCACCTCTACCAATAAAGAGAAAACTCTAGCTGCGAAAAACTTTATAATCTTAATTATTTCAGATATAAGACCATTTCGTTTAGATTTAAATACCCATATATCATTTACTACATAAGCAAATAATACTGCTAATATCCATGCAATGATATTAGAAATATACTTATCTATATCGAATACTTTCGTAGAAAGTACATAGGTAACATAATTAACTAATGTAGTTAATACACCTGATATAAGGTAGGTAATCGTCTCACGATTCACATATTTACTTAAGTACTTTTGATATAACTTGGTGATTTTATCCGTCATCGTTTCTTGTCCATCCTTTTGTTAGTCTAAATCAAATAACTCTTGTCTAAATTGAGTAAAGTCCTTATATGAGTGTAATACATTTTCAGATTTTTTACCATACCCATCGTGACTGTAATGGAAATATTTTTCCTATGTTATTCGTATTTAAATTAAATGGAATATCTCAAAATATTGAATATTACTTTTTATGTTAAAAGAATATTATTCTCCATCATAATAAACTTTATACCTTATTAGCTTTTAAGTAATGAATAGTACCGTTTTAATGTCATTATTCAATTTCTCCTTGTATATATCATTAAATAGTGGCTTTTTAATTTGTCTAAGTTTGTCGAAGGTTGTATAATAAGCTTATTAGACTAGTTCAGGAGGACAAACCATGAAACTTATTCATAAACTCTCAATTAAATTTAAACTATTATTCAGTTACATAAGTATTTTAGTAGTAATGGGCTTAATCACTTTTATCAGCTTATTAGGATTAAATACAATGAATGAAAATGCAAAAAATATTTATTATAACAATTTTACTGCAGTTAATAAACTTCATATAGTAAAAGAAAATTTGCTATCAATAAGAGCAGAAATTAATAATATTATTGCGTATCAAAGCCCTGCCACTACTAATAACTCCATTGAATTATTAGATGGATACAGTAATCTAGCCTTAGGTGCATTAGAAGAATACTCTGCAATTGAAACTTCTGATGAAATGAATACTATTTTAAATGAAATTAATTCCTTGCTTGACCTATATACTAGTCAACGCTTAGAAATTCAAGACTTAGCTATGAATGGAAATTATAAAGAAGTAGAAGCTAAACTATTAACATTTAACTCTAATCGTTTAAAAATAGAAGATTTAATAAATAAGCTTATCACTTTGAATGATGATAAAACCATTGAAGTTAATAATAGCAACCGATTAGCCTATTTAACTACGAAAGGAAATATTATTACACTATCAGTGGTGGGATTTGTCATGGCATATATAATTATTATCGTATTTACTATATACTTAATAAGAGAAATGAAAAAAATCCTAAAATTTGCAGAAGCAATTGGTGAAGGCGATTTAACCGTTGAGATAAAAACGAAAAGTCAGGATGAATTAGGAAAACTATCCATAGCCTTAAATCAAGCAAAAGAGAATATTAAAAACCTGGTATTTAAAATCGTTGAACAAGCGAGCGAAGTAACAGCTTCTAGTGAAGAGCTATCTGCTACTTTAGAAGAAATGTCTAGTACCTTTTTACAAATTGATATTAATACCAGTACTATCGTAGATAACATAGAAGACATAAATGCTGTTACTGAAGAATTATCTGCTACTGTAGAACAAGTTAATTCTGGCATAACTCAATTATCAACAGATTCAACAGATGGTAATAACCAATCTCTTGATATTAAAAACCGAGCTATTAGGATTAAAACTTTAGGTAGCGATTCAAAATCCCTTGCAGATAAACTATATCAAGAACAAGAAGAGAATATTCTAGATGCCATAAAAAAAGGCAAGGTAGTTGATGAAATAATTATATTTGCAGATTCCATTGCAGCCATAGCCTGTA
>JAFAEB010000188.1 GCA_023424235.1 Bacillota bacterium | reverse complement strand
AATTTACTCGAAATATGATCTGACATTTGATAAACTTTTTTCATATTCATGAACAGTATTTCCCCCAATAATCCCCATATTCACATATTAATTAATTCGTTTTTCAATATAATTTATAATTCTTTCTTTTTCGATAAATTTATACATAATAGTACATATGGCCTATTATGGTTTCAATAGATACTATATCACTCGTGGTAATTCTTGTCAATATGGATGAAATAAATAGATGAAATAGCTTTAATTTTAATTAATGATACATTAAATTGGATAATTTTGTAACAGAATCAAAATTACCATTATGCTCTGTCAACCACCAGCTCTACCACCAATTACAGTTTTACCTTTTAAGTTTTCCCACTTAAATTCTTCATTGGTATCTCTAGATACTAAGAAGTTACCTGCTCTTTGTGTTAATTGGGCAAAGTTTACTACATAATCTTTTGCTCCTTCATTGTACACATAAATGGATGCTTCTGAGCCCATAAATCCAATATCTGCATCACCAGATGCTAACAAAGTATTAACATTGTTAGCTACCATTTACGTATTTTATATCATTGACATAATTTTCATAATACGATATCCTATAATTGAATAATTACTAAGGAGGTTGTATATGAAATTTATATTCAAGAGGGGAATGTCAGTAATATTAGTGCTGTTGTTGGTAGTTATGATGGTTCCAACTTCTGCAAGTGCTGCAGTAAAGATAAGTAAATCTAAAGTTACTATCGAAGTTGGTAAATCCACCACATTAAAAATAACAGGTACAAATAAGGCTGTAAAGTGGAAAACCAGTAATAAAAAAGTTGCAACAGTTAGTAAGAATGGTAAAGTTACAGCTAATAAATATGGTACCGCCACTATTACTGCAACAGTTGACAACAAGAATTACACTTGCAAGGTAACAGCAAAATATGATAACGATATTATGTTAATGAATACCTACAACTGGATAGTATCTGATTTATGGAATGATTCTTTTTGTGATATATATCATTATGTAGACCATGGTACTGACGCAGTTGGTGACGAATTAGATATAGAAAAAGCTATTACAAACGCTGATAAAGCCATGAAAAAAGCTGATTTATATGATGATTTTATTAATAGTCTTAAGAAATCAGAGTACCAAGAATTGAAAGATAAATGGATTGAAATAAGAACAGAAATTGATATGTTATACAACACTATAAAAGATGAAACACCTAGAGCATCAGACAAAACTTATATATTTGATAAAGATAATTTTAATACTTATATGTACGATTTAATGAGTTTGATTTATTAATATTATAAGCTTACAATACCCCTAGCCATATAGACTAGGGGTTTCTTTTGCATTAACTACAACCATTTAGGAATATTTAATACCATTTGTGAACTTTTTGTGAACAATTGCGAATAATTCAATATTATATTGACATAATTTTATTTAAAGCATACAATTACATCATAGATTATACAATATTTATGCCCTTACTACCATATTATTGTTTATATTATTGTTTAAGTGGCATTAATTTTCGTCGGTTATGAGGTTTTTTACTTAGGCAGATACATTGGAAGCCTAAATATATTACATTAATAAAATGCAATTAATGTGATAAATAAATATAATATAGTACTTTTGTTAAGACTATCGGTTACTAGGGACTGCTAGTCTTTTAGTTGTATAATATAGGAGGGTGATTACATGAAAGACGTTTATGAATACGCAAAATATTTCATGAAAAACGGAGCTGACACAACCCCAAATACTTTTGATGGAAATATGAAGCTTCAAAAACTTTTAGTTTTTGCAAATTTAATTAATTTAGCTAAATATGGTGAACCACTTTTTACTGATGAAATTATGGCATTTCAAAACGGATGTGTAGTTGAAAAAGTTAGAATGAGATATAAATATGATTATTTAGGATTTTGTGCAGAAAGTGAGAAATTTAATCCAGATTTCAACGAAAAAGAGTATTCGACATTAAGTGACACCATATCAATTTTTGGAAAATTATCCGCACGTGAGCTATCAGATTTAAATCACGAATTTGATTTTTGGAAAGTTGCATATTCTGAATCTCAAGTATTTTCTGGCTATTATGATAAAAATCAATCTATAGTAAATTTGGAAAGTATAAAAAAAGAATTACCCAAAATACAAGCTGTTCTTTCGAGCTACAATAATTCTAAAAATAATTGTATGTATGAGGAAAGAATTAATGGTATAACTTTTTATTATAATCCAAAAGAAATAGATTTGAACGAAGATATTATAGCACAACTATATTCATTTACGAATGAAGCCGATGATAGTGCATATACTGTACATTTAGACGAAGGGGAGTTGATGATATACTAATGTTCGAGGTGGGGCAAGGAGTAAAGGGGAAGATAACTTTTGCAGATGGGTGTAGTCCATTATATGTAAGAGTTTATCTAGTTGTAGAGGTAAGTACATCTGAAATTTCCATTCTGAATATATCTAGTACACGTGGCAAAGAGCATAAATTGTTATTTCCCACAAATTTAGAAATAAAAAATTATGATCCTCCATTTAATGAACCTTCCTTTGTAAAATTGGATTCATTAATAAGAGTTAATAGTTCAGAATGGGGTAATTTAAAAATTATTAGAAATGGTAGCAAATTATCAAGCGATGAATTAGAAAAAATAAATGCTCTTCGTTAACTTAATAGAGTGTGTTAACTATATGAATAGTAACACGCTCTATATTTTTATGTTAACTATTTAGTCAAAATTAAGGTCTATTTAGATATCATTTTTCTTACAGTCTTCACTCCTGCTCTCCATCCATCATCTTGGCCGTCTTTGTTCCACCCAAGTGATTCCCAATAAATAAGTACTGCAATTCTTGTTTTGTTGCCATAAATACCATCTACTTTTAAAGGCACGAAGGAATGTCCCACTAAAGCAGAATTAAGATGCTCCTGGAGCCATTTTATATCTTCTTTGGATGATTCCCTAGTAATAGTCTTGGAAGGTGTG
>JAFAEB010000180.1 GCA_023424235.1 Bacillota bacterium | reverse complement strand
GATTTACTCTTATCAGGTTCCAAGTAGAAGAAATGTATTATTATATAAACTAATAGGTTTAGAATTCCCAATCCTAAAAGTTAATAAGTGGTATTTTAGTGTACCAGAAAAAATGTATAAAACGAATAATGCGCAGGTTTTTAAATTAAAACCATTAAATAGAGATGATAAAGATTTTGTATCCATTGTAAATAAGGTTTTTGATTATACACCAGATGAAACAATAAATAAAACGGATGTATTCATAATGGAAGAATGTTTTTTTACAGACGGGTTAATGGAGAAGAGTTCTGATTATCAATTGTATAAATCGTTAAAAGATGAATTTAATTCTTTATTTTTTACGGTCAAATTACATCCAAGAACTAAAATTAATAGATTTAAGAATGAATTTAATTGCATTCAGAAATCAACCATTCCTTGGGAGGTATTTTTATTAAACGAAGAAATTGATAATAAAATATTTCTAAGTATTTCTTGTACAACGATGCTTTCACCAAAGTTGTTATTTGATAAGGAATATAGGTGTATCTTACTATATAAATTTATTGGAAAATCTGTAAAAAGAGAAAACGGTACACCTTATTATAATCAAGAGTGGATAAATTTATTAGATGAATTATCAGACCTATATAGTAACAAAAATAATGTATGCTCTCCGATAAGTGAAACTGAGTTAGTTTCCACAATTAGAAAATGGATTCATTAATTGATTTTTGTAAAGATTCATAGAATTAATTAAGTATGTTCTTATACTATAATAAGATCATACTTAGTCAGGTATCAAGATGATTCCATAAAATTGTATATATAAGGTGTATTAAATCGTTTATTATGTAAGGAGTTATCTATGAAAATTAAATTTAACAATCTGTGTTATGGAGTTCTTCTTGTATTATTTTGCACAAGACGATTTTGGGGAAGTGACATACCATGGTATATTAATCCTGTAATAAGTATAATTGGTATTTTTTTATTATTTCAAATTAATAGATTTAAAATAAAACTTAATAAGCAAATTTACATAAACGCTATTTTAGCAATAGCTCCACTGATATTGATAGTTATGTATTCTTTGTTATTATGGTTCTTTAAGTGGGAAATCCAACCTAGACATGTAGTAACAAATTTATTTTCCTCGAATCTATACATGATTTTAAGCGTATTATTTGCATCATCAGTATATTATGTTTTTGGTAATAATGGAATTAATTTAACTTATAGGAGTGCATGTATTTCATATATCCTGGGATCAGTTATATATATTATTTTTCAATTTGGTTTTAAGGAATCACTTTTTTATTTAGTTACTTCCAGTTCTATCAATAATTCGTTACTGTTTTCTATGGAAGTTAATGATTTAACTTTTGCTTTTGGAATATTATTTATATATTATCTGTTTTTTGGAGAAGAACAAAAAAATAGACGAAAAATTATTATTGTGTGTTCTATTATGATTTACTGGGGATTAAAAAGGATAGAAATTGCTGCATTATTAGTATGCTGTTTATGCTATATATTATTTATTAAAAAGTGCAGAATTAGAACTTCAAAGATAATAATTACTATTTCAGTTATGCTTGTATCTTATATATATGTTATGTTTATTCATACTAGTGCATTGACAGATCTTGCCTCGAAATATCAAATAAATTTTATGGGAAGATTGGGGACATATTCATATATAGCTCAGAATTATTCTAATTTTTCTTTTTCATTTATGGGTAGAGGAGTAGGATATATAGATGAACTGATTGAAAGTTTACAAAGTACAAATTTAAAAATTGGATATGCAACGATTATTTCTCTGCATAGTGATACATTGAGAATGTATATAGGTTTAGGGTTTTTAGGTTTTGGTTTATGGATTTTTTATCAAATATATGTAAGAGCTAGTTTGATGAAACGATATTTTAGCGATAAGACGATTAAATTATACCTAACGCTAAGTATATATAATTTTATTCTATACTTGACTGATAATACATACACAGATCCAGTTACTTGCTTTACTTTTGTTTTAGTTCTTTTAAGTACTTTTGAAGGCTCATCTCTCAAAAAGGTTGTATAATCATTAATTAAACAAAGTGCTAAACTAAGCTATGAATTATTGGTTAGCAAATTAATAAAATTTTGATTTCAATAACAGAAGATTAAGAAACTAGTCTACTTCTGAGAAGCGTAATGTTAAAAGATTTTATACAAAATACTTGAGTATATAGGGAGATTTATAATGAAAATAGTTGCGATTATGCCTATTAAATTAAAAAATGAAAGATGTCCAGGAAAGAATACCCGAATTCTTGGTAAAAAGCCGTTACTACAACATGAGTTAGATAGTTTAAAGGAAACGGGATTATGCGATAGCATTTATGTTTACTGCAGTGATCTAGCTGTAGCTTCTTTTTTGCCAGAGAAAGTTAAATTAATTCTTAGACCGGAATTTTTAGACTTACCAACATCTAATTTTACACAAATATTTGAGCATTTTATAGAAGAAGTTGATGCAGACATATACGTATATGCACATGCAACTGCCCCTTTTATTACTACTGAAACAATGAAAAAGTGTATTGAGGCTGTTAAATCTGGAGAGTATGATTCAGCTTTTTGTGCAATTAAGCTTCAAGATTATTTATGGAAAAATGGTGAACCTTTGAACTTTGACGCTACTAATGTACCACGAACTCAAGACTTGGAACCAATATATAAGGAAACATCAGGTATATATGTCTTTACAAAAAAAGTGTTTGAAAGATACAGAAGACGTATTGGCAAGAAGCCTTTTATAAAAGAAGTCTCATTCAAAGAGGCAGTTGATATTGATAATCCTGAAGATTTTGATTTAGCAGAGATTTTGGTGAATATTGAATTATAAGGAGCAGATAATATGAATACATTAAAAGTTTTGGATGTTACCCTGCGTGACGGTGGTTGTGTAAATGATTTTAATTTTGGTCAAACCTATATGGATAAGATTCTTGCAGCTCAAGAAGCATCAGGCGTTGATATTATTGAATTGGGTTATATTGACGAAAAAGAAGGTTCTATTTCTGGTCGTACACAGTATAAAAATGAAATAGTGATCTCAGAAAATTTATTAAAAAATAAAAAGCCTGGAATTGAATATGTGGCTATGATAGATTATGGAAAATATAATGTGGACAATCTTCAGCCCAAAGATGAAAATACTATTGACGGAATTAGAATGGCTTTTCATAAGAAGAATTGCCATGATATTATTGCTATAGGTAAAAAGGTTATCGAAAAAGGATATAAATTCTATATACAACCGATGATTACACTTCGTTACAGTGATACTGAATTATTAGATTTGATAAAGATAGTAAATCAGGAATTACCTAATGCTACAGGATTTTATATTGTTGATAGCTTTGGAGAAATGCGTCCCAATGACATGAATAGGGTATTAAATCTTGTGGATCATAATTTGATTCCGACAATGACTTTAGGGTTCCATTCTCATAACAATTTGCAAATGTCGTATTCAAATGCTATTGCGATGCTACAGTTTCCGACAAATCGTGATCTGATTATTGACAGTTCGATTATGGGAATGGGAAAAGGTGCCGGGAACTTAAATACAGAGCTATTACTGGAACATTTAAATCTTTTCTATGGTAAGGATTATAAAATTTTCCCCTTGTTAGAAGTAATAGATAAAGTTATAAATCAGTTACACTCTGAGTATTATTGGGGGTATGCTCCGGAGTATTATCTTTCATCTTCCAATCATTGTACTCCTAGTTATGCAAGTCATTTCTATAACAGAC
The DNA here is from genome assembly GCA_023424235.1 of Bacillota bacterium. Lineage (GTDB taxonomy): Bacteria > Bacillota > Clostridia > Lachnospirales > Lachnospiraceae > Anaerocolumna. The sequence continues at coordinate 2,748 of JAFAEB010000180.1, read as the reverse complement.
ATATGCTTCCAATTGATCAAGTTGGAGAGTTACTTGGAATGCTTGCTGAAGATAAAAAGACTTCTTTTGATAAAAATTATGCAGAAGAAGTGTACCGAAAATACAATGAGAGTAAGGCTGTTGATGACACATATGTAGTTGATGAGCTCAAATATGTTTTTGCTGGAAAACGTATACTTTTGGTGGCGCCTGGTAAAAGTATTGTAGCAGCAAAAAATAAAATTGTTAATATATCTAAAGAAGATAATGTTATAACTATTGGCCTTAATACGGTTATAGAGTGTAATGATTACTTACTTACAACTAGAAAAGATATATATGATGTAGCAGTTACATCAGGTAAAGATATTATTGTTTGTTCAAACGTATCAAAAGGTGGCAGAGGAAATGTTAAAATATTGAATTATGCTAATTGGATTGAGTATGATGATAGAACTTATGATTCATCTTCTGTTATTGCCTTAAATTTATTAAAGAAATGCGGTGTAAAGGAAATACTACTTGCAGGCTTTGATGGCTTCTCTGTAGATATCAACGAGAACTACTATGATCCTATTATGAGACATCCTGTAACAGCTGAACAAGCTGAAATAAGAAATAAATTCTACAAAGGTTTTATAGGTAGATTAAGAGAAGTAGGAATAATCATTAATTTTGTAACACCTTCTCTATATGAATAAGAGGTTTTGCAGATGTGAATTGAGGACATTATATGAAAAAATTATTGGAGTATTATAAAAAAATACCTACACCTGCTAAAGCATCTTTATGGTTTACAATAAGTAGTGTTATTCAGAAAGGTATTTCGTTATTATCTACGCCTATATTTACTAGATTACTTACTACAGAGCAATATGGTATTTACTCGGTTTATCAGTCTTGGTATTCAATTATCCTGGTTTTTGCTACTTTGAATTTATATGCTGGAGTTTATAATAATGGAATGACTAAATGGCCAGACAAAAGACATGTATATACATCGAGTTTATTAGGACTATCAACAACATGTACTATTGTACTGTTTTTTGTTTACCTAATTTTAAAAGATTTTTGGAATGGACTGTTTGGCCTTAGTACGATATTTGTGTTAGCAATATTTATTGAGGCGCTATTTGTTCCCGCATTTAGTTTTTGGTCTACAAGTCAAAGATTTGATTACAACTATAAAAAATTAGTTTTAATCACTATAGGTATTGGATTAATGAGTCCAATAATTGGAGTTTTATCAGTTCTTTCAACTGAACTTTATAAAGCAGAAGCAAGAGTATTATCATATGTTCTAGTTCAGATTATTGTTGGGTTAATATTCTATATATATATTATGCGAAAAGGTAATACTTTTTATTTAAAAGGGTATTGGAAGTTTGCATTAGCATTTAATCTGCCACTAATTCCACATTACCTATCACAGACAGTATTAAATCAAGCTGATCGAATTATGATTGCAAATATGGTTGGGAATAGTGAAGCTGCAATATATAGTGTTGCTTACTCTGTTTCAATGATGTTTACTATAGTTACAACAGCAATCAATAATTCATTTATTCCGTTCACATATAAAGCAATCAGAGATAAACAATACATAAAATTAAAAAAGAATGCAAATTTTTTGGTTATAGCAATAGCATTGGCGTGTATAATTGCAATGGCTTTTGGCCCAGAGATTATACGTGTGTTTGCATCGCCAGCATATTATGAAGCTAGATGGGTAATTCCTCCAGTAGCTTGTGCATTATTTTTTATGTTTATATATCCGCTATTTTGTAATATAGAGTTCTATTTTGAACAGACTAAATTTATAATGGTGGCTTCATCGGTAGCCGCACTGGCAAATGTATTCTTAAATTATATTGGAATTAAATTATTCGGTTATATTGCAGCTGCTTATACAACTTTAATATGTTATATTCTCTTGGCTATTTCTCATTATGTTGCACATAGGATGATATGTAATAAAAAAGGCATAGATTTTGAGATATACGATATTAGAGTAATAATATTGCTATCATTTACTTCAATAATTGTGATGATTTTTATGACTCTTGTATATGATCTATTCTTAATAAGATATTCGATTATTGCAATTACAGCTCTGCTGGGAGTAATTAAAAGAAAAACAATTGTTGAAAAGATTAATGAGATAAGAGCAAAATAGTTATGTATTTTATATTGTATGACAAGTTTATGGAGCAGAACAAAACTGTGTTGAAAGGAAGTCAAAAGATGATAAAGTATCTTGTTATGGATGTTGATGGTACTCTTACTGATGGGAAAATATATATGTCAAATCAAGGAGAATGGTGCAAAGCCTTCAATATAAAGGATGGATGTGGTATTCATGACATTGCTATTCCTAAAGGAATCATACCAGTGATTATCACGGGAAGAAAATCTGATATTGTACTAAATCGCTGTAATGAGCTTGGCATTACTGATGTATATCAGGCAGTAAGTAATAAAATAGAAAAGCTTCTTGAAATTACTTCCGATTTTTCAACAGTTGCATATATCGGGGACGATATCAATGATCTTTATTGCATGAAATTAGTTAAAGAAGCTGGAGGAATTGTCGGCTGTCCGAAAGATGCAGTAAAAGAAGTGCTGTTATTGGCTGACTATGTGGCTGAACACAACGGTGGAGATGGAGCTGTAAGGGACTTCATTGATTGGCTAGTAGAAAAGTATCTATAATTTTCTAGTTTGAATAATATGTTAATATAAAGCTCCAACTTTCACATCATATGAAGT
>JAFAEB010000224.1 GCA_023424235.1 Bacillota bacterium | reverse complement strand
CTTTTTTATCATGTTTCCAGGTATGATATTCAGTAGGAAATTCACTTTTTATTTTATCAAAAGTATGTCCCTCCCAGTTACCATAATTGATTTCTCTTATATCCTCACAGATAATCGGATTTAAGCTGGATTCATCGCCAAGGATACGAGCAGTGTGAAAAGCTCTATTTAGGGGACTTGCGTATATAACATCTAATTTATCATGTAAACGTTTTGCTAATAAATGAGCTTGCTTAATACCTTCTTCGCATAAAGGTATGTCAGTAACTCCTTGAAATCTAAGCTCTTTATTCCATTCAGTTTCACCATGTCTAATTAATAGTACTTTTGTTTTCATTTTATTTCTCCAAATTATTAAAAGATCTTTTGTCTTTTTGTATTGTAACCAAAAACTGTTTTAAAGTCTATAGTTACTTTCATATATATTTATTTTCTGTATTAAAAAAAAAGAAAATTGTAAACTATATAAGTAGTTACGGAATGTGACTTAATCACATACAATTAATTTTTAGTTAAGTATGCTTAAAGCAGTTTTAGTATGATTTAATAAGTTAATTTATTAACATGAAAGTTGACTTATTTTATATGAAAAGGTATAATCAATGTAATCATAATGATTTACTATGAATAAACATATAGAAGATAAAAAAGGAAGGATATAATTATGAAAAATAATTTAATGAAACGGATAATTGCTATCGCATTTAGCCTTAGCATGATAATTTCTTTAGTAGCATGTGGTAAGACCGATGATAAAGAAAAGGATAATGGAGTAGCTACAGATAATAATACGAAAAAGATTATAAATGTTGGTGTTACCTATGCACCAGGTACAATTAATCCTTTATCACCAAATGGTGAAGTAGCGACAACTGTAACTGGTCTTATGTTTTTACCTTTATTAGAAATTGACAGTAACATGGAATTCCAACCTATGTTAGCTGATTCAATAACCACAGAAGATAACAAGACTTTTACAATTAATCTAAATAAAGATGCTACTTGGACCGATGGTACAAAAGTAAGTTCCGATGATGTTATTTATACAATAAAGCAAATGGCAAATCCTAAAGTAGGTTCTATTTATTCCTATATTTTAGCCATGTTTGAAGGCTTTGATGACTATGGATATATTGAAGAAGGTAGCAATGAGATAGCAGGATTAAAACGTGTGGATGATAAAACCTTACAACTTGTAGCTAAGGATAAAATCTCCCTTAATACCTTTAATAATTCGGTTGCTAGATATATTTGGACGATTCCTGAGCACATATTAAAAGATACCTTACCAGAGAATTTAGTAGCTTCCGAATTTTTTCAAAATCCAAGTGTAACCAATGGACCATTTACCTTATTAAGCTATAATCGTGACCATTTTGTTCAATTAGTAGCCAATAAAGATTATTTTAAAGGTGCTCCAAAAATTGAACAATTGAACTTTAATGTGATGCAAGGAAATCAAATATATGCTAGATTACAATCTGGAGAAATTGATTTCAATCTACCTAATTTAGGAATTATTCCAGTGGAAGACTATGAAAATGTTAAGAGTTTAGAAAATGTAACTACTTACTTAGAAGAACCAATTGCAAATCAATATGTATATATTAATGAGAATGTTATTCCAGATGCCAAAACAAGATTAGCCCTTGTATATGCAATTAATAGGGAGCAAATTGTAAATGAATTATTAAAGGGTAATGGAGAAGTGATTAATGGCTTCTTTACTAGCTATAGTCCTTACTTTGATGAAAGCTTAACTCCTACCCCATATGATCCAGAGAAAGCAAAGGAACTTTTAGTGGAATCAGGATGGGATAGTAATAAGGCTATTACAATAAGTGTCTCTTCTGGTGATGATACATTAGCACAAGCTGCCAATATCGTAGCTGCAAACTTAAATCAAGTTGGTGTAAAAGCAACCGTTAAAATGACTGATTTTGCAACCTTACTAGATGAACTTTATTCCATGACCTATGATTTAGGAATACTATCATATTCCTTTACTCCAGTTGATCCATATCCAGATTTATCTTACCTAATTCAAGAAGGTAACGTAAATGGATACTATAATAAAGAAGTAAATGAATTATTAGCACAAGTTAAAAGTGAAGATGATGTGTTAAAATTAAAAGAGATTTATGGTAAAATAAATAAAATAGCAGAAGTGGAAGTACCTATGTTTTCTGTTTATGCAACACGTTCTTTAAGTGCTATGTCTAACCGTGTGAAAAATGTGACACCTAGGGCATATGGCAGTTTTATAAATGTTCATGAATGGGATGTACAATAACGAAATAGAACAGGAGATTAAAGATTATGGGAGATTTATTAAGAGTCGACCATCTTGAGACCAGTTTCCTCAAAAATAAGGATCTAACTCCTTTAACCAATGATATTAGTTTTACCATTAAAGAAGGCGAAACAGTTTCGATAGTGGGTGAGTCTGGTAGTGGTAAAAGCATAACAGCATTGTCTATTATGGGTTTATTATCAAAGAATGGAAGAGTAACTAAAGGAAGTGTTATATTTAAAGAAGAGGATTTATTAGCTCTAAGTGAGAAAGAAATGGAAGCAATTAGAGGAAATGAAATCTCTATGATTTTCCAAGATACCATGTCAGCTTTAAATCCAGTTTTTACGATTGGTAATCAAATGACTGAGTCAATTATGGTCCACCAAAAAATAAGTAAAAATGAGGCTACTAAGAAAGCCATTCAAATGTTAGAAAAAGTTGGATTACCTAGACCAGAAAAAATAATGAAAGAGTATCCTTTTATGCTTTCTGGAGGAATGCGTCAAAGAGCCATGATAGCCATGGCTCTTTCCTGTAATCCAAAATTATTAATTGCAGATGAGCCTACAACTGCATTAGATGTTACCATACAGGCCCAAATTGTACAATTATTAAAAGATTTAAAAGAAGAATATAATATGTCTATTCTATTAATTACTCATGATATGGGCCTAGTTGCAGAAATGGCAGATCGCGTTCTTGTTATGTATGCCGGTGAAATAATTGAAGAAACAGATGTTTATTCCTTGTTTGAACAGCCAAGGCATCCTTATACCAAAGCTTTATTGGAGTCTATCCCAAAGGTTACTGATGATATTGATAAAGCCATCGAAGCAATTCCTGGAACGGTACCCCAAGATTATGCTAGCTTAAGTGGTTGTAGATTCCGTAATCGCTGCAGTCGAGCATTCGAGGAATGTATGAATCATCCTGAACTAAAAAATATTAGTGATGAACATTCAGTACGTTGTTTTGCTGTTTTTAAGGAGGAGGATATTCATGAGGAATAATAGTGACCTTACACCCTTATTACAAGTAGAAAATATAAAGAAATATTATCCAGTAAGTAAGAGCTTATTAAGTAAAGAACAACTCTATGTGAAAGCTGTAGATGGAGTTGATTTATCGATCTATTCTGGTGAAATTCTTGGCCTAGTTGGAGAGTCAGGGTGTGGTAAAACGACCCTAGGACGTCAAATTGTAGGTCTAGAACAACCTAGCAATGGGAGAGTTATATATCGTGGGAAAGAAATAAATAGTGATAAGGGATTAAGTATTAAAGAGGAAAGAACTAAAATCCAAATGGTATTTCAGGATCCTCTATCCTCCCTAAATCCAAGAAAACGCATTTATGATATTTTGCATGCTCCACTTAACATTCATAATATTGTAGCAAAAGACGAAATAGATAGTGAAATATATCGATTACTTGAGTTAGTAGGATTACCTAAAACCATGGCAAGTCGATTTCCACATGAAGTATCGGGAGGGCAAAGGCAACGTATTGGTATTGCTAGAGCTTTAGCATTACGACCAGAGTTAATCATATGTGATGAGCCAGTTTCCGCTCTTGATGTTTCTGTGCAAGCCCAAATTCTTAACCTTCTTAAGGAAATACAAGATGAGCTTAAGAT
>JAFAEB010000073.1 GCA_023424235.1 Bacillota bacterium | reverse complement strand
AATATTTTCGTCTACACCAAACCCATAAAATGGAATATACATTAAGCGATAATAGTGCGAGACGGGATTCGAACATTACCGCCGTCCGCATAAATTACCTGAAACTTATCGTTTTCCCTAATACGATTATAGATAAGGAATAGATTAGCTATTCATGAATATATTAAATAAACACTCTATAATTTCTTACTATTAAAGGGGGGGTAAATCATGTATATAAGAAATAAATATACAAATATGCTTATACGACCATCTAACTTAGAGGATTACAATATCTACTATATTTCCAAGGACAAGATCACTAATTTCTGGTTTATCATTAATCAAGGAATCAATGATATGGCTAGTTTAGTAGGTGCTAATTTTATTTGGGATGCTCCTGAGGAAAGATCTGAAGATAAACAAATAGAAATAATAATTAATGCCGCGAATAACGGTGCTAATGCTATGCTAATAGCTGCTCTCGATCCTGTAAAAGTATCCAGTGCAATAGAATATGCAAAATCCCTAGGTGTAAAAATTATATATCTAGATACTCCTGCAGCTGAAGAAGGCATTATTACACTTGCTACTGATGATTACAGTGCTGGTGTTACGGCTGGTGAAAATATGATTATTGAATTGGCAGCAGCCGGATATAGACAAGGCACAGTAGGAATTATTAGCGATTCCAGAATGAGTACAAATACTAGAGAAAGAGTTAATGGTTTTCGTAGCGTATTAGCTGCTAATAGAAATTACAAACTGCTTAATACTCAATTTGGTCCTAACACAGCAAGTGTTTTAATAATAGCAAATAGTTATATTGCTAATAACCCGGATTTAGTTGGAATATTTGCTACCAATGAGGGTACAACTATTGGTGTTGGGTATGCAATCAGTCAAAGTAACATCCCAATAGTAGGAATAGGATTTGATTTTCCACCTGAAACTCAGGTAATGCTTGAAAATGGAAGCTTAAAAGCGGTTATGGTACAAAATCCATACACCATGGGATATCTAGGAATGGCACAAACCATTGCAGCTTTAAAGGGGTATGAAACAGGTCCACACTATATTAATACTGGCGTATCTGTCCGAACAAAGTATACAAGTTAATGTTTTTATGCTAGAATTCGAGACGAAAAGAGAAAACAAACAAATACATTGTAAAAATAACAAACTAATGAAATAAACAGCTTTCCTGCCCTTTTTTAATTAAGCGCGAGACGGGATAAATGTCATGCTTCGCAAGACATCGAACCCGCGACTCCTCTCAATGTCATTGCAAGCAATGACATATCTAGAATGGAAACATAATATATAGGATAATATGTTTCCATTCTAGAAAAGGCTTATGCCACTAGATTCTAATTTCATTTCGGACAGAATTAAAAAGATTACCCTACAAAGTAGGATAATCTTTTTTAATTAAGCGCGAGACGGGATTCGAACCCGCGACCCTCGCCTTGGCAAGGCGATACTCCACCACTGAGCCACTCGCGCATATTGTTTTATTTCATCGGAACGTTATTCATTATAATATAGAAATATTATTATGTCAACTACTTTTTTAATTTTTTATGATTTCATTTCATCATTTTAAACTATATTTCTATCATATATCTTATCCTTACTTTTACATTGTATTTTTCATGATAGATAAGCTCTCATTTTGAATTCCATTTAGAATAATTCTAGTTAATTTTCATCTATACTTAAGTATATCAAATACATTATTACTTAAGTATAGATGAAACATGAAGAACTATCTTAATGAAGCAATACACAAAAATCAATAATTTCATAAATAACATGATAAAATGAATCTTTATATAATACACATCTACTTAAAAAACTCAGTCAATTTCATACTCCCATATTCATATTGATCAAGCAGTTCTTGATAATGATCAAAGCTTGAGGATTTTGCATAATAGATTTTATCCCCTTCAATATCTATGGTATTATAGCTATAGTAACCTGGATCAAGCTTCTTATATGACCTATCCTTTAAATTCATAATAAAAATTTCATGTGGCTCTTCATCACAATCAAAGTATAAAATTAAGTATCCTGAATCTAATCTAACAGAACCAAAGTATGCCCATGAACTTATGTCAGCTAAATCATAAATATTAATAAATAGGGAGTTATCATTTCCACTTGTGTTTATTGTATATAAATGATTGCGTGTACCATCATTATAATCAATGCAATAATATATCTTATTGTTTCCAACTTCAAGTAATCTTAGAGTGGACATGCTAAAAAGCTGCAAACCTTCATTTAGTAGAGCTGATTTATCAATCGTAATAATATCTGATATGCTATTTTTATTAGCCTTTTTTATAGTAAATACATCTTCCTCATCTGAAATCGTTGCAAAATAAACTTCATTTTCATTAACTTTCATATCATAAATATCATAACTTGTGTAAATTTCTTCGCTCTTACCAGTATCTAAATCTACATAATACAGACTATCTGTGGGATCTTGTTCTGCTAGAAAGTTATCTCTTTGGTCAACATAATAGATAGCTTTATTTGTCATAACCATATCTATATGATTGGTATTATTTAAATCTGCAATGATTTTTCTGCTATTTTCTTTTCCATCTTGATTTATGCGAATAATTTCTCTGTTTTTTCTATTATAATAAAAGATATATTCACCTCGAAAACCTAATATATTCACATCTCCATTTAAAATTAGCTCTGGACTAGCTCGGTTTATGCTTACCCGATAGATACTTCCATCTTCTGTATAATATATATAATTATCCTTTAAGTAGAAATCATCTGGACTAAACTTTAAACTTTCTATTTGGGTTAGTTTCTTTTTCTCTGTACTCTCTTTATTAAATGTTACAATAGAAGCCTCCACTAATTTACCTGCTTTGTAATAAATCGAATTATTCGCTCCTATCACTGTATTACTTTTCTTTACTTTATTGGTTGATACAATAGGTTCTGATGTAGGCGTATTGGTAATTTCAATAGGAGAGGTAGGACTTGGAGTTTTTGTTACTTCTTCACTCGGTGTAGGTGTTACCACTAAAGTAGGTTCTATGGTAGGTGTTATCGTAACTGTAATATTGTCATCTGGAGTTATACTTGGCGTAGCTTCTATGCCTTGTGTAATAGAAGGCACTTTTGTAACATCTGTATTCCCATTGTCATTATTGTCTTCTCGACTACACGAAGTTAATAATGACAATAGTATAGTTGATATAATAAGTGTTCTATTTTTATATATTTTAATTCTAGCTAAATCGGATAATTTCATTTTTTCCTCCAAACCTTACTAACATTTTATTTAACCTCCTTACCAAGATATACCTTACCA
>JAFAEB010000204.1 GCA_023424235.1 Bacillota bacterium | reverse complement strand
ATGGGATATAATTGATGCACCATCAATTGCATGGTTAGGTTCTAGTAATGAAGTATCTGAGGATGTAACGAAAGACTTAATAGCAGCTATCCAACAAGCTGATATGGAGTGTGGCAGTTGTGGTTGTGAATTTGACCCATTATACAAAAGAGCATTGGTTTTATTAGGAGTTAACTAAATTGTATTATAGGGTGGGGTCTAAATCTGTAATACGATAATTCCCTAATAATCTTTTATCAAGGTTATTAGGGAGTTTTTATGAATAGTTTAACTATCTTATCCATACAACAGATGATGAATTACTTCTTATGCCTGATAATTGTGAGTATACAAGATTTACATTGATATTATCACAATATCGCTATTTACATAGTCACATGGGAATGATTATTGGATTTATTATTGAACACACCGGCATGTGGCCAAGAGTTGTTGGATTAGAAGGACAAATACCAGATGAGCCATATAATAAGTTCTTTTAAATCTGTTTTAATATTGAACTAAGAAAATAAGCAAATTATTAAAAAAGCAAGTACAGCGATATAACAAGGCTTGGAATAAGTAAGGTGCGTCAGCGAGCATAACATAAAATTAATATTGGAGGATTTATGAGTAACATTACATATCGCGAGATTACAGAAAATGAAGTTGAACTTTTTGCAAAGAAATTTGGTGATTATGTTATAAGATTTCATTGTTTTCATTTTGGAGAGGGTTGTTTTTCTTTCGGTGCTTTTGATGATAATGAGCCAATAGGGTTTATATCGACCTATCCAGAAAATCTTATTGCACCTTTAGATAATCAGGTAGATGCATATATTGACGTTATTGAAGTGGACAGTAAGTATCAAAGACAAGGGATTGCTAGCACTTTAATCACTAGAACGGAAGATTGGGCAAAAGGATATGGATATAGACAAATACGTTCCTGGAGCAGTGATGATAAGGAAGAAGCCATACCCATGTGGTATGCCCTAAATTATTGCTTATGTCCAGCGATCATGTATGGCATCGATTTAAGTCCAAATCCTGATGGTAGCCAGCCAGTTGGATATTATGTAACAAAGATGCTAAATCCTAATTAGACGAATGACAAATGTAAGCATTATGAATCAAGAATGAGACGAAATTCTTTATTATAATTAGTTTGGATAGGAGGTGATTAAATGTCTAACATAAAACAACTTCAAGATGCAATAGACTTTATCGAAGATAATATTACGAATGAAATAACTTGTACTGAAATAGCGAAGCATGCTTTCATGTCATCCTTTCATTTTCAACGCTTGTTTTCAATTCTATGTGGTTGTACAGTGGGTGAATATATAAGAAATAGAAGACTTTCACTTGCAGCGACTGAAATTCGATTAACAAATAGAACGATTATAGATATTGCTTTTCAGTATGGATATGACACATCAGAAGGTTTTACAAGGGCATTTCATAGATATTTTGGTATTACTCCTTCGGCAGCGCGCGACCTAGGCAGTATTTTACCAAATTTCGAAAAACTCTCTGTTCAAAAAACAATATTAGGAGGAGTAGTTGAGATGGATGATATGACGCGTTACGGTAAGAGGGGCTATTATGTAAAAGAAAATGCCCCTATATATTTTACCAATGATATGGATAGAACTTGTAAATGGTTTACTGACATTCTTGGTTGGTATGGTGAAGTTTGTGCGAGAGATGATAAAGATATTCCAGTGTATGGATGCGTATTTGATTATCCAGGAGAACTAATCGTTGCAAATCTTACCCCATTTAGAGGGATTCACTTATTTCATGGTGAATCAACGAAAGGTGTAGTTGCTTTTATAAATATACAAGGAATTCATACATTTTATGAGTATGTAAAAAGCAATGGATGGGATCAGATTTCGGATATCTATGAGCAACCTTGGGGTGCAAAAGAGTGTAGTGTAACTACAGTTGATGGCTCAATCATCAGATTTTTTGAAACAACAACATAGTGATATGAATTGATTGTTTAATAATATTTAATGATAACAGAATCTATGTGAAAGCTTAGATTCTGTTTTTTTATGTAGTTAGATTATATCTTATTACATAATAATACTAAGAAGTATGTGCAATTGTGTTTTTACTATCATCAGTTGCTTTGTACTACTATTTTTTGATAGGAGTCTAATGTAATACGTAACATTGACGAAACATCGTTAGAAAGAATATTTTAACAAATTCCTTTTATTACCTAAAATTTATGATATAATCAAAGTTATGATAATCCATGTATCGTGAAAGAATAGGGAGGATTTTATGAAGTATGGAATGCCAACACTTATTGAAAATAGTGACTTAGAGGAAGCTGCTTCTTTATGTAAGGAGCTAGGTTTTGATTTTGTAGAGATAAATATGAATTTACCTCAGTACCAAATAGAATATCTTGAAGATTCAGACTACCTACAACGATTAGCTGATAAATATTCTATCTTTTATACCATACATTTAGAAGAACACCTTAATATCTGTGATTTTAATAGAGAAGTTGCTAATGCTTATTTAAAGACGGTTGAAAGAGTAATCAAAGCAGCAAAAATCTTAAGAGTACCAATCATTAATATGCATATGAATAAAGGAGTGTATGTAACCTTACCAGATAAAAAAATTTACCTATACTCTCAATATAACAAGCATTATATGTCCCGAATAAAAGAATATAGAATTATGTGCGAAGAACTGATTGGCGATTCTGATGTAAAAATATCGATTGAGAATACAGATGGTTACACGGATTTTGAAAAAGAAGCAATCAAATTTTTGCTAGAAAGTGATGTATTCTCATTAACTTGGGATATTGGTCATTCACATGCCACAAAGAATATGGATGAAGCATTCTTAATGGAACATGTTTACAAACTATCACATTTTCATATTCACGATGGGTTTGAAAAGCAAAATCATATGACTCTTGGTAGCGGTGAAATAGACTTAAAATCTAGACTCTTATTGGCAAAAGAATATGATTGTAGATGCGTCATTGAAACAAAAACAATCGAAGCACTAAAGAAATCAGTTATGTGGTTAAAAAATAACTAGATTAAGTATTGAAAGAATATCTATTGTCTAGATTTAGAATAAAGGAGAAAAATGATATGAAAAGAGTGAATAAAGTTATTATTCAAAATTTGGTGCTTATTCTATTGCAACTAGTCCTCATAGTACCATACAATTACTTCTATAATTTCTATGCATCGAATTTGAATACGAAAGCTTACATTTTTGTAATTACTTATGCTATAGTATGCGGCTTAGTAATAAGCTTCATGAATTATAGTGTCAAAATAGTGAATATAGGATTGCTTATATATTACTTAGCTTTTACCATTGTTAATTTTATTCATTCATTTTTTTCATATACACCTACGATATATCTATTTGTTTTAATTACAGCATATTTAATATCATCTACACGAAAGATAAGAGGAGAAAATAGAATATAGTAATTGTACTAAAGTTCAGGGGATGGTATAAAACTAGTAGATCAGTATGTGCGGATAAGATGATGAGATATAGAATCATACGCAAAGAATCTCTGTAGAGTGATGGAAAGGTGATTAGTATGATTATCAAGCAAATGAAGATATATGTTATAGGGTTTTTAGTATTATTTATTGTCTGTATATCAACGGGATGCGCTAATAAAGGACAATTTGTTAATATGGATATAAAGGAATCTGAAAACATAATTATGGATAATAGTTTTGATATAGAGGAATCAAATGATTCTAATGTTAATATTATTGGGGATAAAGAAGATGATATTAAAGAAGATGATAATAAGGAAAATAACATAGAAGATGAAACTAAGTCTGATTGTATTAAGGAATCAGTAGATGATATAAGTGTAGTAAATACTGCGGAAAATGAAGTTGATAGCAAGGGTATATCTGCATATAGCGTAACTATCTCGAATGTTTCTAAGGATGATATGTCTAAATCTATTACTGTAAATATATTCGATTCCTGGATGCCATTTATGACTAACCCTTACCTGTGGTATTATGTTGAAAATGATTCCTATAAGCTCTCAATAGAATGCGCAGAATTTAGCTCACTTGAGGATTATAAGCAAAAATTACTGAAAACAGCTGGAGACGTTTGGGAAATCAAAGAAAGCCCAGATGTATTTTCAATTACTGATACTCAGTACGATTATGTTATTTATGCAGAGTATGGAGATGATAGAATTGTACATTTTATTATGTTAGATGACCATAATTTAGCATGGCATGTAGAACTCGGTTATACTCAGAATAATGATGAGTTTAGTAGGGCTATGGAACAAGCAAAAGAGATGATTTTTTCAGTGAATAAAGTAGAAACAATATCCAATAAACCTAGATTTACTATAGATACAAAAGATGAAGCTACTAAAATAATTATTGATACACGAAAAGAATCGGATGGATTTCTTATAGATGAAATTTCACTTATAGTGGATGGTGTAAGGAAAAATGCAATATCTGATATTGTTGGATATTATGATAATGTTATATTTAATTATGACAATTCCATTGCAACCATTAATTATTTCGGTAAGAAATGGCGGTATTTCGCTTTACTTGATATAGATAGTGGTCAATTCATATTTAATGAACCTTTTTATTTTACTGATCTACAATCTGCATATGAAGATAGTGATAATAAAATGGATTATGAAGTAAATGCAAACGCTATTATTACACTATCTTGTAAGAAGATAATTGATAATGACTGGGTAGCTATAGACTACAAAGTATATGATAGGAATGACTACATACAAAGTGGAACTTTTAAGTATAGTATATCAAAAAAAGTATTCGAGGATTTGAAACAAGAACCACCTAGAATTGGGGGTTAACAAGAAATTAATATAGGAGAGTGGTTGTACGATGAATATACAAACAAAGCGACTTTTATTAGTACCATTAGGACTTAACTATCTTACATCAACACATAAATATGCAGGTGATTTGGAGAATACAAAGTACATGGTTCACTTGCCAAACAAGGACATAGAAGAGACGAAGACCTTTCTTGGCAGAGTAGAAGAAGAGTGGAAGAAAATAAGTCCTGAGTTCTATGAATATGCTATTCTACTTAATAATGAACATATCGGAGCGGCCTGTATATATCTAAATGAGGATAAGACAGAAGGGGAGTTGGGCTGGATAATTAACAAAGAGTATTGGGGAAATGGATATGCAGTGGAAGCTGCAAGAGAGATTATGTATTTCTCAATAAACACATTGAAGATAAGAAGATTTATTGCACACTGCGATAGTGAAAATGTTAATTCTTATAAGGTAATGGAGAAACTGGGTATGTCCTTAGGTTCTAGAACACAAGGGCGTAGAAATAAGTTATCTAGTGAGGATAGAGAAGAACTAATGTATTATATAGAAATGTAAAAATGAGCAAACAAGGATAGATTTAGTATAGGTCAAGGTATCCCCATTGTGAATTATGAGGTGGAGAAAATATGAAGTTTAAAACAAAGCGTAGAAAAGTTTTATTATGTATCGTTTGTATTAGTGTTGCATTATTTGCTTTCTTATATTGGCAAAATAATTCGATAACTATTAGTGAAATAAAATATAAAAATGATAAAATACCAGAGTCATTTAAAGGGTATAAAATACTACAAATATCAGACTTTCATAACAAAGAATTTGGAAGTAAGCAAAATAAAATATTAGCTAAGATAGAAAAGATAAATCCAGATATAATAGTTGTTACAGGAGATTTAATTGATTCACGCAAAATGAATATTGATATTGCAATGGAACTGATAAATGGAGCAATTAATATTGCACCAATCTATTATGTAGCTGGAAATCATGAGGCCAGGTCTGGTTTATATTATGAGCTTAAAGCTAAATTAGAAGATAGTAGAGTTATGGTTTTAGATAATCAAAAGATTGAGGTCTTTAAGGATAGTGATTCTATAGATATAATTGGTTTGGCAGATACTTCATTTATGCAATCTAGTAGGTTACAAAATGAGACTAATGTGGAACTTATGAATTTATTAAATACTCTAACTAAAGATAGTACTAACTTTAAAGTATTACTTTCTCATAGACCAGAATTATTTGATTTATATACAAATAGTAGTGTAAATCTGGTTTTCTCTGGACATGCCCATGGAGGTCAAGTTAGACTTCCATTTATCGGTGGATTAGTTGCACCAGACCAAGGCTTTTTTCCTAAACTTACGGAAGGTATTCATACAAGTAATGGTACGTCTATGATTATTAGTAGAGGTTTAGGAAATAGTATTATTCCACAACGTATATTTAATAGACCAGAACTTATCGTTGTTACATTATCAAAATAAGGTTGTCGAATTGAAAACCTGTGGAATAATGGATCCTCGAGAAGAACTAGTACATATGTCTCATCATTTACTGGGGTAGATAAATATTAATTAAGGAGGTATTATGAAGTTTTTGAATGAAGAAAAGACATCATGGGAATATAGGGGTAGAACTATGTCTATAAATTTGAGTGATATTCAAAACGTAAAATACTTTGAACGAGCAGAAGTTATTGGGTATTTGGTAGGGAAAGTTAAATATAACCCTAAAAAATTAGTTGTATACTCGATGGATGGAAAACTTCAAAATGAAATATCACCACCCGAAGGTTATCAATTTGGGTACCTTACATCTTATTATGATGCTGAAATTGCAGTAATATGTGGTGTTATTGATTATGCAAACTCTAATGAAGTATGTCGAGACTTCTACTTTGGGTTAGATTTAGAAACAGGATTACTATCCAGACTGGGAATCGCTAGATAACTATAAACTGTCTAGATTGCACGCAAATAAAATCGTAGAAATACTCACTAATGGTTTAAAATCAACATTTGGATGCAAAATTGATAACATAAGTATTTGTGAATGTACCGATGTACCTCACACAATGATAGCAATTGAATTTGAAGCCTACAAATATTTCAACGTCCGCTTAAACTTTGATAGAGGCCGTTTTGGATGCTCAATAATAAATGGAAAATATGGTGTTAGGCTTGAATCAAGCGAAAAACGGTTTGAAGAAGCAGATTTGGATAAATTTTTTAGTGATATAAAGACAGAATTGGAAGTTAGGATACCAGATAAATATTTAGCTCGGTATAACGTGTAAACACTGTCTGGCTAAAGTAAAAACGTAGGTCATCAACATTAGTAATCTATATTTGGTGAATGGTTATGGATGATTTATGGGCATATGGCTCCAACTCGAGAAGAACTTGTACATATGTCTCTACATTAACTGGGGATAGTTCCTATTATCGGTACTATAGCTGAAGGATATAATACTTACTTGTATTATATGGAAGGAGATGCTGTTAGTGCGCTCATTACTGCTGGAGTTGTAGTAATAAGTGCAATAGGAGATTACTACCTTGTTAAGGATATTGTTGGAGCAACTAAATTTACCTTTTCACAGAATGCTAGAAGTAGATTAGCAGCTATGCCAGATACAGAGAACAGTGCTGCATCAAGAATTAAAGTCAGTGGATATTTGGATGATCTTGCGGCAAAGGGTGGTATAAAGTCAGGATTAACCCAGGCTCAAATAGATTATATTGTGAACATTGCAAAAGGAAATAGACCTAATCCATCATCATATTTAAGTCAAGTATATAAATGTACATTTAGCACAATTTGATGATGGACTATCCGTTATTCAGACTAGGTGAGCATTTGATACTTATTCTAGCCCTAATGGATTTGTTGGTGTACCAGATGATAACTCGCTATTTGTAATGCCTAAGAGTATTTGCGATGATGTTATAAATAAAGCCAATGGTGATATTTCAATTATTGAAAGTCAACTTGGTTATACTGAAGGGTATTTTAGAAATGGAGGAGGAATGGTAAGAATAGATATTGATAATACTTCAGGATTAAATATACGTATTCCAAGTGGTAATGAAGCAGGTTCGAATTCGTTATGGTTACTAGGTGGGTATACTTCTGGTGGTATTCCAGAAGCAATAACCGATACTATTCCTCTGTCCAGGACAACAATAACAACAATAGAATAAAGGAGATAAGTATGCAGTATAATGATTTGATTAAACAAGCCATTGAAAAAAAAGAAATATTAAATCTATTAAGAGGCGATGGTGGATATGAAATAGAAGTATCTAAGTTTACATCAGATATCTTTCCAACGGATGTAAATGAAGTCCTAGTAATTGTTTTTATAAACAAGTGGGGAAAATAGACAATATTAAGGAATTATTTATAGATTCAATTGAAGAATTGTTAAAAAGTTCTAGTACAGATGTATATATATCTATTTTATACTTTGATACATGTATCTTTCAAGAAGAAATAGGAAAAGCTTCTTTCAAAATTGATAGAAATTTGTTAGCACAAGAGATAAAATTCTCATTAGCTAACAAACTAAAAGAGCTAGAAGGTGAGATTATTTTTGCTAATGGAATGAAAAAAAATAACCCCTTAAAAAATATTCTGAATTTTAATGACAAATATGCTAAGAAATTTGGGTTTAGCATAATGAATTAATTTATACATACTTAAGAGATTCCAACTCTTAATAAGAAAAATTAGTATATTTCTACTTCACGTTAGATTTAAAATAAGGAATACTATCCATGTTGGAATGCCATAACTATAGGCTGTTTTTTTGTCCTTAATGCCAGAGATAAATTAAACTAGGAGGAGTTTGTTGGAAAAGGAATGCATTGGTTGGTAAAATTCAGAATCAAAAGTACTAAACACAAACTTAGACACCTATGAAATGTCGTAAACTGTTGTTTACAGGCATTGTTGACCACCCTCTTGATGATTTTGGGTAATAAGAACAAAATCTATTCATAATGCCGATAAGCTAACGATTATTCTTGGAAGATAATAATGAGGCACTATGAAGTTTTTGAATGAAGAAAAGACATCATGGGAATACAGAAGTAGAACTATATCTATAAATTTGAGTGATATTCAAAACTCAAAATACTCTGAACGAGCAGAGGTTATTGGGTATTTGGCCTTATCCACCAAGTGATGACACCTATTTGAAGTATAAAGTCAATTTATGACAACCCTATTTATTTGGAACAATTAACAGGTGATATTAAATGATCAATATGAACATAACAATTCAAGAATTACTAGATGGAGGATATATAGTGGAGGTATTTGATTGATGAACTTGATGGAATTAGAAATAGAACTAAAAAAATTGGAAATCCCAGTGAATTCATATTCATTAAAGGGAGGCTTGCCAAATGAGGCATTTTGCATAAGCTCTGACAATAATCAGTGGGAAATATACTATAGTGAACGTGGTAATAAAACATTATTGAAAAGCTTTCAATCTGAACAGGAAGCATGTGATTACTTTATCTTATGGGTTAAAGAAATTTAAAAATTAAATAAATATTACAGGGCATATCTTTATTAGAAAGTGTACGTTGGATCTAATGATATGTTATATTTTTCATTGAAATACAGCTCAAGCATATTTACTATATTTGGTGAATGGTTATGGGTGATGTAAGGACATATAGAATAAACTCAAGAAGAACTAGTACATATGTCACTATATTAACTGAGTATGGATTATTATCCAGATGGGAATCGCTATGTAATATCAGCTTAAAGAAAGAGCTCGTATGGATTTTATTTAGATGTCTCTAGATGTAAGTCATTCACTTTCACAGCCAGATGACGTTTCGCCTAAATTTGGTATATGGCTATGGATGATGTATGGACATATGGCTCCAACTCGAGAAGAACTTGTACATATGTCTCTACATTTACTGGGGATAGTTCCTATTATCGGTACTATAGCGGAAGGATATAATACGTACTTGTATTATATTGAAGGCGATGCAGTTAGTGCACTTATAAATGCTGGAGTAGTAGTAATAAGCGCAATAGGAGATTGTTTCCTTATTGTGGATATTGTTGGAGCAACTAAATTTACCTTTTCACAGAATGCTAGATGTAGATTAGCAGCTATGCCAGATACAGAGATCAGTAAAACAGTGGATAATTTATGGATAGCATTCAAGTAAATATGACGATAACATATATTAATTATAATTTAGCAACTTTACAGAAAAGGAGATAGTTACTATGAATAAAGATAAATTATATAACGATGCAAAGTTACTATATCTTAAGTATAATTGCTCTACATACGAAATGGCTATGGAAAATATTAAAGATTTTGAAAGATATAATCTATTTAATATTCCAAAAGAAATTGAATATAAATGGAAAAGTGAAATGATAGAAAAAATTTCATCCAAATTAGGTAATAAGACTTTTTCTGTGGATATATGGAAAAATATTGTAAAAATGTGTGAACTTGTTGATAGTACTAAATCAATTATAGACTTAAGTTTAATCTATCATTGTATTAAAGACAATTTTATGTTTTTTACTAGTCAAGATAAGATGCTAGTATCTGAAGCTATTATTGGAAGAAAACATACGTCTCAAAGAAGTGGCCTAATTTATTTATCATATGATATTGGTAATATAGAATTAGCAAAGAACTTTGCATTACTATGTCTAGAATTGTCAGACATTGAATGTAATGAGTATGACATAAAGATAAGATTAGAGGAATCAAAAAAAATGTGCATCAATATAATAGAAGAATTATTTTTATTTTAATTTCATACCAAATAGTACCTATCAGTAGTATAATCCTAAGTTCTATAGTGTGATAACTATAGAACACAGTTATACAAACATATTAATAAAATGTTTGTATAACTGCTATATATTTTATCAGTTTAAGTTTCTGAAATAACTTGAATTATTCACTATGAATAAATGTTGAATTTTTATTTTTTCTTACCCACATACATAATGTGTTCCGAATATCCAATTAATTCATCTCTCTCACATAGATTTACCGCAAGGTCAATCCAAGCATTTTTAACTTCCTCTGGTTGATTCATTATATTAAGCTCACATGGTGCTAAGATACCTTCTTGGCCAAAGAAGTGTAATTTTTCTAGAGGGAATTGTTCCATGAAAGGTAGTATATGAGATTGTTCACTAAAATGTGCTTTGGTGAATCCGTCTCCACTATAACTATTCTTCGTAAGTAATGCATCAAGACAATCCTTTAGAGCTTCTGAATCATCTAGAAGGCCTTCTGGGCAATATTTCATAAAGTATATAATACCAGAAAACATTGCAATAAATGAAATAAAGATAAGACCACCTGGTTTTAATCGCTTTAGGCTTGCATTCACTGCTTTGATTCGATCTTCTTCGAGAAGAAGATGATACATAGGGCCCATTAATAGAATGTGATCGAAGGTTTCATGAACCATATTATCTACATCCCTAGCATCTCCAACTACAGTGTCTATCTTTACATTTAGTTCTTCTGCCTTTTCTTTTGCAATAGCTACATTGCCATCTGATAAATCAAAAAGTGTTACATTACATCCATGCTTTGCGAGGAATAAGGAATATCTTCCTGGACCACCACCAATATCAAGTACTTTATCACCTGGCTCTATGTAACGTTTCATAAATCTAGAAGTAATCTCAAATTCAAAATTATGTGTCTGTAATCGTTCCCATTCCTTAGCTGCATTATTGTCATAATAATCTTTAACGACTTTTATGGACTCACTCATAATTAACTCCCCCTGTTTGATTATTTATATAATGAATACAAGTACTGATAATTCTAGTACTAATATTAATTAGAACTATGAACAGAAAACTAAGTTTATGTATATGAATATCCGATATTCAGAAATATCTTCTATTAAGAAATTTTTGGTAGTATAACATATTGTATTTCATATGTCCAGTTGAAAATAAGAAGTATGAACTAGGATTAACTTAGTCCTCGATTTAGCCCTCAATTGAAAAACTATATGCTCCCTCCAGTGATCTATGATACGAAATTAATGCAAAAACATAAGCTGGTAAATGAATGGAAATTGTATTACTAATATGGTATATTTATAAAAAGAGGCAAACTAGAGTGTATGGAGGATAGTATTGTGGAGAAGCAAGCATTAGTAAAAAGAATCAAAGAAAATATAGGGTCTGTAATAATCGGTAAAGATGAAGTAGTAACACAAATTCTTACAGCAATCATTGCTGGTGGTCATGTTCTATTAGAGGATGTGCCAGGTACTGGTAAGACAGTACTGGCAAAAGCGATGGCTGCCAGTATAGATGGAGTCTTTTCAAGAATACAGTTTACACCGGATTTACTTCCTTCTGATGTAGTAGGGCTATTTTATTACAATCAGAAGGAAGGAGAATTTCGTTTAAAAAAGGGACCTATATTTGGGAATATCATTCTAGCAGATGAAATTAATCGTGCAACGCCTAGAACCCAATCAAGCCTACTAGAATGCATGGAAGAGTACCAGGTTACTATTGACGGGCAGACCGAAGAGTTAATAAAACCTTTTATTGTAATTGCTACCCAGAATCCTGTAGAGACAGCAGGAACCTTTCCCTTACCAGAAGCACAGCTAGATCGATTTCTAATGAAATTATCATTAGGACACCCTAGTAAGGAAGAGGAGATTGCTATTATGAATCGCTTTCTACATGATATAGATGGGTCAAATAGAACGAAATCCTT
The DNA here is from genome assembly GCA_023424235.1 of Bacillota bacterium. GTDB lineage: Bacteria > Bacillota > Clostridia > Lachnospirales > Lachnospiraceae > Anaerocolumna. The sequence goes on along the minus strand of JAFAEB010000204.1, from coordinate 2,090 downwards.
GGCGCCAGTTTGTAGCTGTGAGGATTTGATTGTTATGAGGCAAGAAGCAGGAGAAGTGTTTGTTCATCCCTTGTTAATAGAATACATAGCGGATATTGTACAGGCTACACGAGAAACTAATAGCATTCAGCTAGGAGTTAGTCCTAGGGGGAGTCTTGCTTTACTTCGAGCTGTAAAAGCTTATGCATATATAAACGGAAGGAATTATGTAATACCAGAGGATATTAAGGCTTTGGCGGTGCCTATCTTTGCCCACAGACTTGTTATGACCTCTGGCCTTAGTAAGGAAAAAGGAAAGATGAATGCCGTAGAGGATATTCTTTCAAAGATCCAAGTACCAACAGAAGTGTGGGGATGATAGTATGGATTTAATACTTATAGGTATTGGCATTATATTGGTATTGTTCTGTATAAAAAAAATATATGCAAAGATATGGAGTAAAGGCATAGAAGTGAATTTATCATTTTCTAAAACAGAAGCTTATCCAGGGGAGGAAGTAACTTTAACAGAAGTGATTAGCAATCATAAATGGCTTCCCCTTCCAATGTTAATCGTAAAGTTTGCAATCGATAGAAGCTTAGAGTTTCTTGAAATCGATCAAGATGTAAATGTATCTGATCAATGTTATAAAAGTGAAATATTTTCCCTTATGTTTTATCAAAGAATTACAAGAAAGCTTCCTTTTGTATGTAGAAAAAGGGGATATTTTACCATCCAATCCATTAACCTAGTATCCACAGATTTATTTATGAATCGGGTTTTGGCTACCGTTCTACCTGTTGACCAAAGTATAACGGTTTATCCAAAGCAAATTCCATTTGAAGAAGGTAACATTCTATTTAATCGAGTAATGGGTACCTTACTCACGAAAAGATATCATTATGAAGATATCTTTGAATTTCGAGGAATAAGAGAATACCAAAACTATGATACCATGAGAAATATTAACTGGAACGCATCTGCTAGGTCAGGCGAGCTTAAAGTAAATGTACATAATTATACAGCTAGCCAGGAGGTCCTTCTTTTATTAAATCTGGAAGACGAAGGGATATGGAAGTATGACCAGCTAAAAGAAGAGAGCATCTCCATCACAGCAAGCCTAGCTCTTAAATTAACGGAGCAAGGTATTGGTGTAAGTATCATATCAAATGGATTAGAAAAACACACAAAATTACCTTTAAGTATAGAAAACGGAAGTGATGAAAGTCATAGAATAGCAATATTAAATGCTTTATCCCGTATTGAACTTAATCAAAGAATGCAGGATTTTGCATTATTTATAAAGGAGCATGAGGAAAAGATAGAACAATCCTCTATGATTATCATGATATCTACATGTAAGAAGGTGGGACTTCAAGAGGAGTATAATCGTATAGTTCCAGATACTAATAAAGGAATGTGGATATTCCCTGTACATCCAGACATGGATAATAAATTTACTAAGGTGGATCAAAGTCATATATATCGATGGGAGGTAATAGAGCAATGACATTACAATATCGTATCTTTGTGGCTTGCATCCGAGTCATGGATCTCTTAATGCAAGGCTTGCTGTGTTTGGTTCTATTCATATCCATAAATCAAATATTGTTCCCAATGGAAAAAGTAACATTATTAGCTTCTATTATCTTGCTTGCTATTCCAGTTGTATTTTTATATATTGCTAGACGATTTATCTTTAATGGTTTTCTCTTATTCATAATACATCTTTTACTATATGTGGTTCTTGTATATATAGGTAACAGAGCAAATGTAGTATGGTCTTATAGTATTGTAAGTGCTGGACTAATGATAGCTTCAATAGCATTTCGTACTAAAAATAATCTTTTTGAAACGATGCCTATAGGTGCAGTCGCTGTTTTTATTATAGCAATGATAGCTGAACATTATGTAGAGTCCAGTCTGATGGCTAAGGTTTCACTATATGCTGGGCTTGCATTCATTTTTATACAAATATTACATTATAACTTTAGTAATGTAGCAGACTTTATATTGATGAATAGAGAACGAACCTCCCTTCCTATTTCTCAGATTATAGGGGTAAATTCTTTGATTATGACTATACTTATATTCATTTGTGGTGCGACGG
>JAFAEB010000302.1 GCA_023424235.1 Bacillota bacterium | reverse complement strand
GGCATACGACAACCTCTTATTAATATTATATATTAGGCTTTGAGTGTCAAAAGCCTTTGTTCAAAATTAAACTGGCGATTGGTACAAAGCAAAAGAACGAATGCGCCTAATGAAATGTATTAGATGTTCTTTGCTTTCATAATTTGTGTTATATCATATGACAGATCTGTTTGAGCATAGCGAGTTATCTGTCATATGATATGTTTCGCACAAAATATGAAAGTATTAGAACATCTTATGCATTGAAATCGAAGCAGGAGTCTTTTGATATTGTACCAATTGCACTCAATAAAGTAGATAATACTTTTGACAGCTAAGTCCTATAAAATTATTTATTCTTTTGTCTTTTTGACACAACATCAAAAATAACTGCAACTAAAAGTACCAAACCTTTTACTACCTTTTGATAGTTTGCATCTACACCCATAATACTCATACCAAGATTGATAACACCCATTAATACAGCACCAATGATAACACCTGGAACAGTACCAATTCCACCATATGCAGATGCTCCACCAATAAAACAAGAAGCAATAGCATCCATCTCATAGTTTTGACCATATGTAGGCTGTGCTGATGTCATACGTGCTATGGTTAACATACCTGCCAAACCAGCCAATAAGCCCATATTAGCATAAGCAAGAAAATAGACTTTATTGGTATTAATACCTGACATCTTTGTTGCCTTTTCATTACCACCTACTGCATAGAAATGACGACCGATAGTAGTTTTTGAAGTGATATATGCATAAATAGCTACTACAATTGCAACCCATATTAATGAAGTTGGTATTCCTTTATATAAGGATAATTTATAAGTAAATACTATGATAAAGGCACAAATGATTATGGTTCTTACAATAAATAGTATAAGCGAACTTTTTTCACCATTTCTTTTTCTTGTAATATAGTTTTTAAATGTTATAGCAATAAATAAAATAACTGCTATTGCACCTACAATAATACTTGTAACATTGACACCTTTTACATGAAATAAATCTGGGATATAACAATTTGCTCCTCCACCAAATATTCTGATAAAGGTTTTTGATTTAATAGATACGGTTTGCCCATTTAACACAACGTTAGAAAGCCCTCTAAATATAAGCATACCTGCTAGGGTTACAATAAATGGCGGAACACGGACATAGGCAATCCAATATCCTTGTAGCGCACCTATGATTAATCCAAGTACCATCATGATTACGACTGCTAATACTATATTAACACCCATTTTCTCCATAAAGGTGGCACCTACAGCACCCACAAAACATACAACTGATCCAACAGAGAGGTCGATATTACCTCCTGTTAGTATACATAATAGCATACCAGTTGCTAATATAAATACATAGGCATTTTGTGCAATTAGATTTGTAACATTCTGAGGCAATAGAATTTTTCCACTTGTCTGTAAGGTGAAAAATAATGTAACAACGATTAATGCGATAACCATTGTGTATTTTTTCATGAAATTTGATATGTTAGTTTTATCCATTACTTCTTCTCCTTCCCTGACTTTAATATGCAGGACATGATTTTTTCCTGTGTAGCCTCCTGCCTATCTAGCTCCCCTACTATTTTTCCTTCATTCATGACATAGATCCTATCACTCATACCTAGTACTTCTGGTAGTTCAGATGAAATCATGATGACAGATTTACCACTTGCTACTAATTCATTGATAATACAGTAAATTTCATACTTTGCACCAACATCGATACCTCTTGTCGGTTCATCTAAAATTAGTATATCTGGTTGTGTAAACATCCATTTTGCTAAAAGAACCTTCTGCTGATTACCACCACTTAAGTTTCCAACCTTTTGGTCAACGTCCCTGCATTTCGTGCGAAGTTTTTCTTTATAACTTACTGAGACCTTATACTCTTTATTTTTATCAATGACAAAATGTTTACTAACTTCATCTAGATTTGCCAAAGTTGTATTCATTTGAATCGAATTACCAAGAAGTAATCCCTCTCCTTTTCTGTCTTCTGTCACATAAGCAAGTTTTTTATTTATGGCATCTTTCACACTGTTAAGTACTACTTCTTCACCTTTAATTTTTATACTTCCTGATATTTTACTTCCGTAACTCTTTCCAAATATACTCATAGCCAGTTCTGTTCTCCCTGCTCCCATTAAACCAGAGATTCCAACTACTTCACCAATACATACATGGAGAGAAGCATTGTCTACAACTTTTCGTTCACCATATAAAGGATGATATACGTTCCAATTCTTCACTTCCATACTAACATCACCAATCTTAACTCCATGCCTTTTTGGAAAGAGATCAGCAATTTCTCTACCAACCATTCCTTTAATAATTCGGTCTTCTGAAATAGGATCCGTGTTTTTATTCAATGTTTCTATTGTTGAGCCATCACGTATTACCGTTATTTTATCCGCTACATAAGTAATCTCATTTAATTTATGAGAGATAAGAATAGAGGTAAGACCTTCGCTTTTTAGTTGTAGTAACAAATCTAATAGAGCTTTTGAATCAATCTCATTTAAGGAAGAAGTAGGTTCATCCAGTATTAATAACTTAGCATTCTTTGCAAGAGCCTTTGCTATCTCTACTAATTGCTGTTTACCTACCCCAATATCCTTTATTAAAGTTCTAGAAGATTCCGATAATCCTACCGTACGCAGATACTGATCCGACAATTTATAAGTTTCATTCCAATCAATTGCATTCTTTTTCCCTCTTTCATTTCCAAGAAACATATTTTCACCGATCGTCATATATGGGATTAATGCTAGTTCTTGATGAATGATTACAATACCTTTTTCTTCACTATCCTTAATTTTATTAAATTTACATACTTCCCCATCATAAATGATATCACCCTCATAGGTGCCATATGGGTAGATACCACTTAATACATTCATTAATGTAGATTTACCTGCACCATTCTCACCTACAAGAGCATGGATTTCTCCCTTTACCACCTGAAGATTCACATTATCTAGGGCTTTCACACCAGGAAAGGTTTTGGTGATATTTTTCATTTCTAACAATACGTTTGCCAAGTTCTTCCCTCCCGTTTAGACTAAAATTAATTTTCTTACTAGCTTTTCTACTTGTTCATAAGGTTAAAATGAGCGATGCAGTCAAAACCTGCCTGCATCGCTCCATGTAAGTTTTACTACTGTATATCAGCTTCTTTGTAATAACCTGAATCAATTAGTAGCTCTTTATAGTTATTTGCATCTGCAAATACTGGTTCGCAAAGGTAAGAAGGAATAATTCCTGTTCCGTTATCATAAGACTCTGTATCATTAACTGGAGC
>JAFAEB010000298.1 GCA_023424235.1 Bacillota bacterium | reverse complement strand
AATTTAGCCAATAAGTCATAGTCAATTGGTGTAATGTTCTTAATTCTCTCTTCATAATCTTCTTTTGTTGTGCACTCAAATGGAAGTAATGGATAAGTTTCCTCAAATAATGGTAAGAACGTTATTCCAACTACACATTCAAAATTCTCATGTAACCAATTAGCAACATCATCCCATTCATGCTCTCTTACATGTACTGTTATTGAAGTATTATGATCCGTCCAATTCTCCATAGACATCTTATATAAGTTGAGCTGCTCAATTGCTCCAACCTCATATTTTGTTTTTCCTGCTGGGGCTTTAATTGGAAACTCTATTACTTTAATTGAGCAATTCTCGTCGCTTTGTCCAACCTCATTAAATACCTTAAAAGTACCTAATTGTTCAATCATCTTATATAGGGGATCAGAGGTAGCAATACGAATTCTTCTAATATAGTAATTTGCATGTGGGAAATGAATTCCTGAGCTTACACATGGTAGAGTTGATATTGTTCCTTCTGGTTTGATTGTAGTCATTAACTCTGGTACTCTTATATTTAACTCCTCACAATACCTTATACCTTCTTCTCTAACTGCTTCTTTTAGCCTCTTAAGTAAAGCTTTAAGCTCTTCATAAGAAATTCCGGACTTATTCATCATATCCATCATTCCCGTTAAGGATACACCTACAATTGGGTCTTCTTTCATTACTTTATCCCAATGAGCTAATTCAAGGTCAACTAAAGTCATACGAATCGCTACTCTAGTTGAAAGACGAAGCACTTCTTCTAGTTTATTAATATCGATTTTATTTTCATCATTAACAAACTCTAGCAAATTATTAGTTGTTAAATTACAGCATTGCTTGGAACGAAGTAAAATTTCACCACATGGATTACAACCCTTAAAGGAAGGCTTTCTTCTCATTGCTTCTGTTCCATTAATAAAACCTGGTTCTCCGTTAATACGAATGGAATGTAGAATTTCTTTTATACGATCAAGGGATGGAGTTTTTGTATATAGAACAGAATTATTACTCATTCTACGATGAGATATTAAAACATCTTCTATCCAGTTACCATCTACAACTTTATATATATTTTGCTTCGCTTTTATTACTTCTTCGTCATCTTCATCACAGATAACCATCATAGCGCTTCTTCTTACTCCACCAGACACTACATTTTCAGAAATAATAGTTGCAATATCTAAAACATCTATGGATCTAAGTTTACCCATTTTAGCAGCATTTATAACTTTGTTTATTTTTTCAAACATCCTTTTTAAGGATTTGTGTCCAGATGCCCTACCTCCAAAACGTAGTAATCTTTCACCTTCTGGCCTTACATAACTGTAATCGATAATTACTTTTGTAACGTCCTTATAAGCTTCGTCTGTGATAATAATAAAATAGTCTAATAAGGCATTACACCAACCCTCTTTACTATCACCTACTTTTATCACAACAGTACTTTCTTTATCAGAATTACGATAATAAGTAGTATCCTCCATATCCTCTTTTTTTGTAATACTTCGTATGGTTTCCTTATAGATACTATCGATCACTACAGGTCTAGTTCTTGGTAATTTATCAACGAATGCTCGATCAATTCGAATACCTACACCACAACCTAGCATTAATAAGTAGAAAATATCAATGAAGTCCTCCATTTTTTCAATCATTGTAAAGCAGCAATTGTAATTTGATAATGGATACTCCTTTACAATCTCAGTTCCACCCATAAATAAGGTCCTACCAGATGTAAAGGTTCTTAAATTATATAGATTATCAAATAGATATTCTGCTTCTTTTATTTCCTTTTCCATGTTAATTGGAATTCCATTCTTTTTCTTAAAATCAATTCCTAATGAAATGTTATATTCCGTCGTTCTTAATACGGTTTCAAACCAATGTTCTCTTCTTTTCTTATCGTCTAAATATCTTGAATAAGTTCTAAGATATACAAATTCTCCAATGGGACTTAAGGGATTTTTATTTCCTTTATATTTACTTAAAAAATCATTTGATAAAATAGATTTCATAGTTAACCTCGACTCCTCACATATAGTAATTCTTAATGATAACATTATTATGTAGTCTTTTCTTAGATAGATTGTACTATATCTATAAAAGTTACTATCTTAATAAATTATATTATGTGTAACACTGTCATTTCAAGTGTCTACACAATATATTGTGTTTTTATTATAAGTCTGCACTATATGTATGTCAATGGAGAATATGAAAAGTAATTGATTATAAATATCATTTACAAATTTTATCACCTATATGCAAAAGAAAAAGTGTTCTATGCCTTTAGGGATACACTCCATATAAGGAGCTATCTCTATTAGCATAGAACACTTCTTTATTCTTAAAGTTAAATTAAGCTATATACCTATAAAGGTGTTACTGAATAATTTCCCTTTTATTTATTCTTCTTCGTCATCAAAATCTTCAAATAAGTCATCTTCTAGCTCATCCATTGCGAAGTTGTCATCTTCTTCAACTTCTTCTGAAACATTAAATGAGTCAAAATCATCTTCTAAAAAGTCTTCTGATAACATTATTTCATCTTCCATATCACTGTCAAGTTTTACAGAACGATATCTCTTCATACCAGTACCAGCAGGTATTAACTTACCAATAATTACGTTTTCTTTTAGACCAATTAATGGGTCTACTTTACCGTTAATAGCGGCTTCTGTTAATACTTTAGTCGTTTCTTGGAAGGATGCTGCAGAAAGGAATGAGTTTGTTGCAAGAGATGCTTTCGTAATACCTAGCATTACTTGTTTACCTTCTGCTAACTCTCCACCTTCTGTTTCTAACTTTTCATTCATATCATCAAAATCTAATATATCTATTAACTTACCTGGTAAGAAGTCTGAATCACCGCTATTTTCAATACGGATCTTCTTAAGCATCTGACGTACAATAACCTCTATATGCTTATCATTAATTTCTACACCTTGTAAGCGGTAAACGCGTTGAACTTCTTGGATCATGTAATCTTGTACTGCACGAACCCCTTTAATCTTTAAGATATCGTGAGGATTAACACTACCTTCTGTTAACTCATCACCAGCTTCTAGAATATCGCCATCATATACCTTAATTCTAGAACCATATGGAATTAAATAAGCTTTTGATTCCATTGTTTCTTGGCTTGTTACAATAACTTCTCTCTTCTTCTTGGTATCTTTAATGGTTACTACACCACCGAACTCAGCGATAATAGCAAGACCCTTAGGCTTTCTTGCTTCGAAAAGTTCTTCAACACGAGGAAGACCCTGAGTGATATCGTCACCAGCAACACCACCTGTATGGAATGTACGCATTGTAAGCTGTGTACCTGGTTCACCGATGGATTGAGCTGCAATAATACCTACTGCTTCACCTACTTGAACTGCTTCACCTGTTGCCATATTAGCACCATAACATTTTGCACAAATACCAATATGAGAACGACAAGTTAAAATTGTACGGATTTTTAGTTTAGCATTAAATCCTTGTGCATGTATCTTTTTCGTAGAAATAATTCTAGCTGCTCTATTTGGTGTGATCATATGATTTGCCTTCACAATCATCTCACCATTATCATCATAGATGGTTTCACAAGAATATCTTCCTGTGATTCTTTCTTCTAAACTTTCAATAACTTCATTACCGTCAGTAAAGGCTTTAATCCACATACCTGGGATTTCTTTCCTTTCTTGACAATCAACTTCACGGATAATTAAATCTTGTGATACGTCTACAAGACGACGAGTTAAGTATCCTGAATCGGCTGTACGAAGTGCCGTATCAGAAAGACCTTTTCTCGCACCGTGAGCAGAGATAAAGTATTCAAGTACGTCAAGACCTTCACGGAAGTTAGACTTAATTGGAAGTTCAATCGTACGACCTGAAGTATCTGCCATCAGACCACGCATACCTGCAAGCTGTTTAATCTGCTTGTCAGAACCACGGGCACCGGAGTTAGCCATCATGAATATATTATTGTATTTATCAAGACCTGTTAGAAGAGCTTCTGTAATATCA
>JAFAEB010000277.1 GCA_023424235.1 Bacillota bacterium | reverse complement strand
ATTGAAGAGGAAGGAGAAAATCCTAAGGCTGATATTTTATGGGGTGGATCCCTATCTACACTGATACCTCAGCTTTATTTATTTGATAGCTACTATTCTCAAAATGAAGAACAAATTCAAGATGAATTTAAAAACGAAGATGGATACTTAACAAGGTTTTCAGATGTACCAAGCATACTTATGGTGAATACAGATTTATCTGGGGATATTCAAATAGATGGCTATGAAGACCTATTAAATCCTGAATTAAAAGGTAAGATTGCATTTGCAAATCCTTCTATATCATCTTCATCCTATGAACATTTAATTAATATGCTATATGCTATGGGTGAAGGTATACCCGAAATGGGGTGGGACTATGTTAATCAACTATGTGAAAATCTAGATGGTAATTTACTAAATGGTTCCACGGCAGTATACGAAGGGGTATTAAAAGGAGAGTTTGTGGTAGGTTTAACCTTTGAAGAGGCAGCAGCTGCGATGGTAGCAGATGGTAAGCATATAAAGATTGTATATATGAAAGAAGGAGTTATATCTACACCGGATTGTATTTCACTTATAAAGAATGCGAAAAACAAAGATAATGCGAAGCAATTTATCGATTTTGTTACAAGTTATGAGGCTCAAACAATATTAACTTCAAAGTTAAACCGTCGTTCCGTACGTGTTGATGTTAATGTACCAAAATATTTATTAGAAAAAGATGAGTTTACAATAATTAATTCTGATAAAGATTTGGTTTATATCAAAAAGAAAGAATGGTTACAGCAATTTAAAGAAATATTTACTACAGCAAATGAGGATTAAAAATGAAAAAGAATAAAAAAATATATTTTTTTAGTGATACCATTCGTCATATGTTTATTTTGTATGCAATTATACCAGTCTTTATAATTGCATCTATGAGTATGCTTTCATTCTATGTCTTTCGTCAATATACTGCCTATACCATGAATACAAAATCAAATGACTATGTTCGAAGTGAACTTGAATTAACAATTGCTGAGTACTCTAGTAAGGTACATTCACTTGCCCAAGATGTATCCTTAGTAAAAGACACAATCGATATGAATCAATTAGTTGAAATACGTAGATTGATGTATAAGCTATCATCTAGCACTGGTTTTAATGGTTCGGTATATATTTTAAATAATAAATTACAATCTGTATTACCAGATTATAACGATACAGCCTCTTTCTTAATTGATAAATCAGTTTATAATTGGGGGATTATTGGTAAGATTATGGACAAGCCAAATGGGATTTCTATTAAGTTAGCCAATAATCAAGAAGATCGTATATTATGCATTGGTTCTCCTATGATTGAAAATGGAGAAATAATAGGATATGTTGTTATGACAATTGATGCCCATGAATTTAGTCAAGTAATAAGTAAAGTTTCCTCTCAATCTATGATTACAGATAAAAATGGTTGGATTTATATTACGAATAATTATAATTATATCGATTCACTAGGACGGATAGATCGAAATCTTCAGGATTTAGAAGGTTTTCATCATATGAATGGTGAGTGGTATCATTTATCAAAATCATCTATATTTGAGGATGAATTACTCATATATACCTTTTCCAATCATGGAATACAAACTAAAATGTTTTTATTAATGGGACTTTTTATCTTTGTTATATTCCTTACTATCATTCTTATTACTTTTTTTATAAGTGGAAAGGTAGCGAAAAAAAGCACGAAAGATATCAGAGAACTTGCACAAGCCTTTGATCAAGTTAAAAAAGGAAATTTGGAACGCTATCTATATATTAATAGTAGTGTGGAATTTAGAGATATTGGTGAAGCCTATAATATGATGTTAAATGGACTAAAGAAACATATGAAGGAAAATAAAGAATTAGTTGAGAATATAGCTTTTGCTCAAGTTAAGCAATTAGAGGCTCAGTTTAATCCACATTTTCTCTTTAATACCTTAGATAATATTAGATTTATGTCAAAGATGGAACCTGATCTATGTGACAATATGATTGTAGCCTTGTCCTCCTTACTTCGCTATAGCATTAGTAATGCCAAAGAAGAGATTGAAGTAGCTGAAGATATGAGTTATACAGAAAATTATTTAACGATTCTTAAAATTAGATTTAATAGAAGATTTACTTATGATATTGATATGACAGAGGATGTTAAAAACTGCCTAATTCCTAAATTAATGATGCAATCTTTAATAGAAAATGCTGTGAAATATGGCTTTGATGGTGACGACTGTCTTCATGTATCGATAAAAGGTTATATGGAGGATGGAAGACTAATATTCCTATGTGAAGATAATGGAATAGGAATGAAAGAAGAGATATTAAAGCAAATTAATGATACTCTTCGATTATCGGTAAATAAAAGTAATCATCTAGGTATCTATAATATTCATAGACGTATACAGCTACTATATGGAAAAGAATATGGAGTAAGCCTAGAAAGTAAAGTAGGGGAAGGGACCATAGTTAAAATTGTATTACCTATTTTTATGAAGTAGATCACTTACGAAGCGAATGATATTAAGAAGTAAATTATAATTTCTCATAAGAAGGAGTAAATATGCTAAAAGTTTTAATTGTTGAAGATGAAGATATTATAAGAAAAGGTCTAGCTTATACCATTGATTGGTTAAGTCTAGGTTTTGTGCTTTGTGGGGAAGCATCAAATGGTGAGGAAGGGCTTAATAAAATAAGGGAGTTAGAACCTGATGTAGTAATTGCAGATATTATGATGCCGAAATTAAATGGTATTGAAATGATACGTAAGGCAAGAGAGGATGTTAAATTCCAAAGTATAATACTTACCAGCTATGCTGAATTTGAGTATGCAAGGCAGGCATTAGAACTAAGAGCATTTGATTATCTAATGAAACCTGTATCGGTAGCTGAATTAAAAGAAGTTATGAAGAAATTACAATTACAAATTGAAGAAGAGAATAAAAAAGAATTATTGTATAAGCAGAAAAATCAAGGCATGGATATTGATAAATTATCGTCTGGTGTTAGCTTTAAAAATCCTTATGTCATAAAAGCCATCGATATTATGAAAATAAATTATAGAGATAAAATTAGTATAGAGTTTATTGCAGAAGAATTAGGAGTTAGCACTAGTTACCTAAGTAGAAAGTTTAAAGAAGAAACAGGTCATACTTACCTTGATTTCTTAAATTTATATCGTGTACAACAAGCAATTAAACTACTAGATGAAGGCACATATCGTGTATATCAGGTTTCAGATATGACTGGATTTACGGACTATAAGCATTTTTGCTCTGTATTTAAACGTTATACCAATACGTCACCTACTGACTTTATAAAAAGTAAGGACAAGTCACAAAAGATTTAGTTCAGTTTTTACGATAATTATGTACAAAAATAGGTATATCCAAAACAAAAAATTGTTTATTATAAACATATGAAGTAGTTCTTTTATGGGGATATAAAGCTACTTTAAATAAAAATAATATGTGGAGGATAAACATGAGAAGAATTATTGCATTATTACTTACTGTTACAATGATAGGTGCCATGCTTCAAGGATGTGCAAAAACTACTCAAAGTAACAATGAAAAAAATGAAGTTCAAAAAATAATTGAACAAGCTGAAAAAATGACTTTAAAAGAGCTATATCAAAAAGCGATTGAAGAATCCAAAGGTAAGACTATGTATGGTATCGGTAATTCAAGCCGTGGTGCGACTGCTGCAACTGGTTTTATTGAAGAATTACAAAAAATTGACCCAAGCTATAATGGGGTTATCGAATGGTCTCAACCAAAGAACAACTCAATTTTTACTCTTTTAAATGCTGATATAACAAGTTCAAAACATACGTATTCTATGACATTAATTCAAGATGGTAACCAAATTCAAAGTAAAATGCTTAATACTGGTAACCTACT
>JAFAEB010000259.1 GCA_023424235.1 Bacillota bacterium | reverse complement strand
CTGTCAGCTATTGCACCATTTACTGTTTTTTCAGTCTGATCATCTACTAAATTAACAACTAATAAATAAGGATTATCTGTTGTCTTTTTATTTATAAAGACAATGAGTATAAGACCTATAAAAAGAGTTCCAAATACTGCAAGAGTTAGCATACCAGCTCCAACTACAATACCAATAGCAATGGACCAAAATAAAAATGCAATATCAAGTGGTTCTTTTATTGCAGTACGGAAACGTACAATTGATAATGCACCAACCATACCAAGTGACAATACAACATTGGATGTTACCGCTAATAATACTAAAGTTGTTATTAAAGTCATTGCAATTAAGGAAACACCAAAACTTGCTGAGTACATAACACCATTAAACGTTTTCTTGTAAACATAAAATACAAATAACCCAAGTACAAAAGATAAAAGCATTCCGATTATTGTATCAAATAGAGAGAAAGACGCTATATTCTCTGTAAAAGAGGATTTAAAAATATCATTAAAAGTTGTAGATTGTGATAAAGTTACTAGCATAGTCATAATATAAACCAAACCTTTCCATAGTTGTGAAATTTATTTTTCACACTATCTCCATATTATTTTTATTTGTATCTTTTTTCCGTATTTTTTTCGTATCTTATTTTCTTATTTCTATCCGTATATTCTTGCTATTGCATATTTTGAAAAAGCTTCATTTCTACGATCCGTTATTTGAAGCATCATAGTAATCAACTCAGGTAAGAAATTGTCATATTTAACCTCTAATATAATTTCTTCATTACCTACACCAACAAGAGGTAATTCACTCGAAAAAATATCTTTATGATAGACTCCTGTTCTAATTTTACTATCAAAAGTAATCCTTACATTACCAATGCTATAAATATAAGGTTCTCTTACATAATCAACAATCGTTTTTGGCCTAATTAAATCTTGCTTCATCTTTCCATAAAATTCGATTGACAATGCATCTTTACTTTCCTTTAAAAAATCGATATCACCATTTAAGATAGCAATTACTTGATCTTTCGTTAACCTTTTTGATAATTTACTGCAAAGACCATTTATTTTAATTTTCTTTTCTAGATTAATGACTGTATCATCCATGTTATAGAATCGAATACGAAACTTTTCCCTGTTATTCACTCCATCGATTTTTTCTCTTAAGGCCTTATCATATAGATTGTCAAAGTACAAGCTTCGTATAAAATAAGTACCATCTTCTATTGTATGATTATCCTGCTTCATTACATTTTTAAGTCTATTTCTTAGCATTAGATAATCACTATAATTAATGCTATATTTTAATTCATGGCGAAACTGCATGCTCTCCTCCTTTCTAAAAGCGTAATCAATGATTAGCACCAACAAGCACCATGCATGCCACAACAAGTCCTTGTGTGCTCCTATAAATTCATCTTATAATTACAGCTTTTATGTTATATTTCTAACTAATATTATAAGAAGCTTATGTGAAAGGAATATGGAAGAATTGTGAAATGATTATGTAGGTTCTGTGAAATTATTGTGTTCAAGAAAAAAGGCCCTAAACATAGATACATGATTATGAATCAAGTTCCTATCTTTAGAGCCTATACTATATTACGTTAATATCAATCATACCAATAATCAGGTTTGACTTTCCATATGGGATAAATAATGTATAAATTGTTGTGCTGTCCTGCCAGATTTACCGCCATGACTTAATTCCCACATATTCGCTTTTTTAAGTAGTTCATCTTCAGAAAGAGTTATTCCTTCCTTACGGGCTAACTCTTTAACAATTTCAAAAAATTCAGATTGATTTGGTGATGAAAAGTTAATGGTAACACCAAACCTTGAAACTAAGGATAGCTTCTCCTCCATCGTATCTGAATGGTGTAATTCATCTTTTGACATGTCACTTCTATCTGACCAAGTTTCACGAATAAGATGTCTTCGATTGGAAGTAGCATAGATAAGAATATTATCTGGCTTCTCCTCTAATCCACCTTCAATAACAGCTTTTAAATATTTATATTCAATTTCAAATTCTTCAAAAGATAAATCATCCATAAAGATAATAAATTTATAATTACGCATTCTAAGCATTCCAATTAATGCTGATAAATCCTTAAATTCATGTTTATATAGCTCAATCATTCTAAGACCTTTATCATAATATTGATTCAATATAGCTTTTACAGAGGTCGATTTACCCGTACCACTATCACCAAATAACAATACATTATTACATTTATAACCATGAATAAACGCTTCCGTATTATCAATTAATTTTTTTTTCTGTATTTCATAACCTATTAAATTTGATAGTTTTATATTATTTGCAGTTTGTATTGCTAGAAGGCTTAGTTCATTCTTCACTTTACCTAAGCGAAAGGCTTTATTTAAACCAAGTATGCCTACTCCATAGCTTTTATAAAAGTTTCTAATAACATGGTACATTTCTATCTCATTATTACATTCTTTCAGTTCTACATATAAACCTATTACTCTTTCACTAAGTAAGGGGTTTATGCTCTTTTTATTAGGACATTGATTAGAGGATGATATGGTTGAGAACACAGATATCCCAAGAAAGTTTTCTATTTTTGAAAAATCATAAAAAAATAGTTCTTTTATATACTTTAGCTCTTTTAATACAATCTCCTTTAAACTATCTTCTCTATCTTTCGTACCTTCAACACTTAAGCTAAATGGATTTTCATTCATCGCAATAAGATATGCTATATAATTCTGCCATAAATCCATCGTAAATCCATGCTCAATTGCAACTTGTAAAAGATTATTTATAGACGAATGAACCTTAGTAATCAAAGAGTTTCGCTGTAATAAATCCATGCCAGATTTGTTTTCACCTATGCTATATGTAACTTCATCTAAGGTATTTAATATTGAGTCATTTCTTAAATTTCCGTACAAAATTAATTGGGGTAATATTTGATACATAAAGCCTTGCCTCCTATATTTACTGTAAAGTTTGCATATCAATTAATAATAATGGTAAATATATAAATAAAGATTCAGTTTGGGTTAGGTGTCAAAAGCTTTATCATAAAATAATACTGGCGATTTGCACATAGCAAAAGAACGAATGCGCCTATTGTAATGCATTAGATGTTCTTTGCTTTCATAATTTGTGTTATATCAAATGACAGAACTGTTTGAGCGTAGCGAGTTATCTGTCGTTTGATATGTCTATTGCAAATTTTGAAAGAATTAGAATATCTTATGCATTGGAACGAAGCATGAGTCTTTTGACTTTATGCAAATTGCCGAACTTTTAATTAAAATAAAGCTTTTGACACCCTAACCAAGTTTTATATCATTACGAACCTTTTAATAAAGGCTATTGCAAAATATAATTTTGCAATAGCCCAAATCTTACATTCTTTCTGGTGCTTCAAATCCTAATAAATCAATACATGTCTCAAGTATGCCACGTACTAAATTGATTAATGAAATCCATGAATTTTGCTTTTCTTTATCTTCTTCTGCTATAATTTTATTTTCATGATAGAAGCTATTAAAAGCATTTGCTAAGTCATAGATATATTGGCATAATCTATGAGGTGCATTGTCTTTACAAGCATTTTCGATAACTTCATTGAATTTACTTACTTCTAACATTAATGCTCTTTCACTATCTATTGTAGTTGGTTTAATAACTAGACCATTCACATCACCATTAAGCTCTTTATATTTATTTAAGATGGACTTAATACGAACAATGGTATATAGAATATAAGGGCCAGTATTTCCTTCAAAGGATATAAATCTATCTACATCAAAGATATAATCTTTTGAAGCTTGATTTGATAAATCACCATATTTTAAAGCTGCAAGTCCAACCTTTTTAGCGATTTCTCTTGCTTCCTCATCAGGCATCTCACGATTTTCCATCATTTTAGTAAATACTGCTTCGTTAATGTTTGAAATTAGTGTTTCTAATCTCATAACACCACCATCTCTAGTTTTAAATGCTTTACCATCTTTACCATTCATAGTGCCAAAACCTAGGAAGGTTAATACTACATTTTCATCCACTAATTTGGTTTTCTTAGCACAACGAAATACTCGTTCAAAATATAAATCTTGTCTTTTATCTACAACATAAGTGATTGCATCTGGATTAAATAATTTCATACGTTCTACCATAGTTGCAAGATCCGTAGTATCATATAAGGATGCTCCATCAGATTTTAAGATCATACATGGTGGCATTTCTTTGGTATCTGTCTCTTCTTTTACGTCTACTACTAAAGCACCATCACTAATTCTAGTATAAT
Organism: Bacillota bacterium; assembly: GCA_023424235.1. GTDB lineage: Bacteria > Bacillota > Clostridia > Lachnospirales > Lachnospiraceae > Anaerocolumna. Next base: position 4,366 of record JAFAEB010000259.1, on the reverse strand, counting down.
TATTATCCTTTAGATATTTAACCATATCAGGAATATAAGGTGCTGCATCACTTTCTTTCTTCCACAAATCAAAGGTTACATTGAGACTATCATATATTTTCTTTAAGTCAGTTATGGATACGGATAAGATATGATTCCATAAAGCTGTATATCCTCTATTCCCATTTTGTAAAAGATAAGTTGCTTGTTTTGCTTCTTCTTTAAACTCAGGGTGTGTTTTGGAATATTCATTGGCAGCTGGATATATTTCTTCTAATTCTGATATGGTAAATGGTGGTTCACTTGGGTATTCACCTTCATAAGTATCATCAAAATATACTAACTCAGGTTTTCTCTTTTTTAATTCTGTTATAATTAAACCAATTTGTAAGCCCCAGTCTCCAAAATGAGCATCTCCAATTACTTTATTGCCTACAAAACGATTAATACGTTTTAAGCTTTCACCAATAATTGCAGAACGTAAATGTCCTACATGTAAAGGTTTCGCAACATTTGGACCGCCGTAGTCAAGTACCATGGTTTTTGCTTTCTCAACTTTATTTACACCGAATTGTTCTGCTGTAATCATATCATTTAAATAATTACTTAGAAGCTCGTTGTTAATATTAATATTAATAAATCCTGGCATTATCGCCTCTACTTTATCAAACAATGGCTTTTCATTGATAATTTCTACAATTTCATTGGCAATACTAATAGGTGATTTCTTATATACTTTAGCTGCTGCTAATGCACCATTACATTGATACTCACATAAATCTGGTCTATTTGATAAAGTAACCATTCCATATTTTCCATCATAACCTTTTTCTATAAATGCATTCACTAATTCATCTGCAATTATATCAATTATCTTCTTCATATTGTCCTCCAACTTAAAACTTGTCTTTAAATACTCTACCATAATTATTCTAAGATGTAAATAAATAACCTAAGGAATCTATATTTATACTTCTAAGAAAAGCTGTTGCCTTATGACTAATAAACAGTCATATGCAACAGCCCCTTTTCATTCACATAATTATTCAGGTATTATTATAGCAGCAATTATATACGCTAATACTCCTGTTCCACCTGCGAAACAGAATAAAACCCATAACAAACGAACAATTGTAGGATCTAGATTAATATACTCAGCAAATCCTCCGCATACTCCACTAATCATTCTATTATTTCTTGAGCGATACAATTTTTTTGGTTCCATAGACTAACCCTCCTTTAATCAAATCAACTTAACTTATCTGATAAGATAATTATAGCATCTTAGTTTTTATAGTCAATTAAAATCAATGGGATCTATGAAAGTTGTTACATTTGTCATACCTTAACTATCATTTGTCACTCATTATAAATATGGTAATTTGATTATTATATTTATGATTATATATGCTTTTTCTGCTAACATTTCTATTACTTATCTATTTACTTTTTACTTACTTTTTCTATTAGCTTATACTATTTATTATACTATTTACTTTTTCTAATTGCTTTTATAGTTTACTTTATATACTTTTATTTGTTTTTCTAATTGCTTATACTATTTATTTTACTATTTACTTTTTCTAATTGCTTTTACAATTTACTTTTTTTACTTTTATTTGTTTTTCTAATTGCTTTTTATATATAACACTTGCTACAGCTACCACATGCACTTGGAGCTTTAGCAAGTCCTCCAAGAGCAGTTTCTTTTAGCTCATGAGGCATACTTCGCCCAACTTGATACATTACTGCAACTGTTTCGTCAAATGGTACCACGGTTCGAATTCCACTTAGTGCTATTTCAGAGCATATTAATGCATTGGATACACCCATAGCATTTCGCTGTTGACATGGTGCTTCTACAAGTCCACCTATCGGATCACAAACAAGTCCTAGGAGGTTTGCAATTGCACTAGAGGCTGCGTATAAACTTTGGGATGGAGTTCCACCAAGCAATTCAGTTATAGCTGATGCAGCCATACTAGAGGCCGATCCAACCTCTGCTTGACATCCACCCTCAGCACCTGCAATTGTAGCATTCAGAGCGATAATATAGCCCACTGCTCCTGCATGAAATAATGCCTTAATCATATCATCATCACTAAAATTATACTCCTCTTGTATAGCAAGAAATGTTCCAGGAATTACACCGGAAGATCCAGCCGTTGGTGCTGCAACGATTAGCCCCATTGATGCATTTACTTCAAGAACTCCCATGGCATATGTTATAGCTCTACTCATAAGGCTTCCACATGGACTTTTTTGGCCTGATAATCTTCTACTATTGAGTTTAGCAGCTTCTCCACCAATTAGACCACCAATGGATACAATATCACCTTTTAAGGCCCTGGTTGCTGCTTCCTTCATGATGGACCAAGAATGTCTCATTCTATCCCATTGTTCTTCTCTACTTATACCAAAAAGAGCTTCTTCTCGTAATATCATTGCTTCACCAATGGTTATATTTCTTTCTTCACATATCTCTAATAGTTGTATTCCTGTTGTAAAATTTAATATATCGTCCATACTTAGTCCTTCCTAATAATTCTTGTCTATAAGAAATGCGCTAATAATGCTCTTTAGTGATTCCATTTCACCAATTACTTCAGGAGCTATTGGTTGATCTGCTTCAATAATTGAATAAGCTATTGTGCCCTTTGTTTCTCGATATAATTTCATAAATGCAATATTGATTCCAAAGGAGCTAAGTATATTCGTTATACCAGCAACTACACCTGGTAAATCTAAATGTTTTGTAACAACGGTAAAATATTCTCCAGATAAATCAATATCTACACCATTAATATTTTTTAATAAAGCTCTACCGCCGCCAACAGATACACCAGTTACTCTCGTAACTTCATTTTTAATATCACGAATTATTATATCTACGGTATTAGGATGAACATCATTCCTTGTGGTATCCGTTTTAAATACATAGTCAAGTCCTTGCTCTTTCGCATAATGAAAGGATTCTTTGATTCTATAATCTTCTGTATCAAATCCTAACATACCACCTACTAAAGCTCTATCCGTACCATGACCTTTATAAGTATTGGCAAAAGAACCATAAAGAATAAACTCCACTTCACGAATTGGATTTTTTACCATTTTTTTAGCTAAACGAGCGATTCTCAATGCACCAGCAGTATGTGAACTGGATGGTCCAATCATATTCGGACCAATAATATCAAAAACACTTATGTCTTTACTCGCACTCATGATCTAACCTTATTGTTAAAAACAATTCCTTTCTCTTGTAGATAAAATTCTTACTATTTATAGTTTACATTCACTAATTATTTATACCATTAATGAACAATTCATACTCCCATTATATAGTAAATAAAATGAAATGCAATAAAAAAAGAAGGATCTAATTGCTCTTTTAAGCTTCCTAGATCCTTCTTTTCATAATCTCTTTTATTTATTTCTATTTTCAAAGTTTTTGCACGTTAAAATGCTTGCCCCATGATACCTTCTATAAAGTGTTAATAAAACGCATAAAGTGTTCAATACCACTTTCATCACATTTGTATACACCTGCGTGTTCTAAAACTTTTAAGAATACATTACCTATCTCGTCTTCAATTATAGAGTTGATATTATTCATGCCAATCTTCTCATACTTTTCTTTAATTTGTTCAACCCATAAACTGTGTTTCGCTAGATTTTCATTGCTAGTAACATCCTTGCCTGATAGAATGAATTCTTTTAAGAGTTCCATCTCATCCTTTAGTCTAGCTGGTAATACTGCTAATCCCATTACCTCAATTAAACCGATATTCTCTTTTTTAATATGGTGTAATTCTTCATGTGGGTGATATACACCAAAAGGATGTTCCTCGGTGGTTACATTATTACGTAATACCAAATCGAGCTCATAATTCTCTCCATTTTTACGAGCGATTGGTGTTATCGTATTATGAGCTTCATAACCTTTTCTATCTTCACTATCAGAGTTTAAAAGCTCTTCCTTCGTGAGTAAATCTCCATTTTCCTTAGAATAAGCATAGATAAAAGCTTCTTCATCCGTATAATTTCTCCATGACTTTAGAATATGAGCTCCAAGACCTATAATAGAATCCATATCCTTACCACTTAAACGTAATACAGACATTGGCCATTCAACAATACCTAGCTCTACATCTTCATAATCTTTTATAGTAACGTGTTGTATTGTTTTAGCCTTTGCCATAGCAAAATCATATTTACCACCTTGGAAATGATCATGTGATAAGATAGAACCACCAACAATTGGTAAGTCTGCATTGGAACCAACAAAATAATGTGGAAATAACTTAACAAAATCAAAAAGCTTTTGATAAGTTGCTTTTTCTATTTTCATCGGTGTATGTTCTTGGTTAAATACAATACAGTGTTCATT
>JAFAEB010000227.1 GCA_023424235.1 Bacillota bacterium | reverse complement strand
TTAAATCTTCTAAGCTATTTTGATCAAGCTGTTGAAGCATTTCAACAATTTCAATTTGTTCCTTATGTATTGACCTCATGATACATTTTCTACAATCTTCTGAAAGTCCTAATAAATAGTCGCATGTTACACCAAAGTGGTCGGCTAGTCTAATTAACTTGTTAAATGAAGGTTCGTTTCGATTGGACTCATAATTCGCTATGGTAGTAGCCCTTATACCAAGAACATTGGCAAGCTCACCTTGTGTCAGATTGTTCGATAATCGTAATTGTTTTAAACGATAGTTAAAACTCATATACTCTCCTCCCAGTTAGCTATAAACATTAAATAACAAACCCATTTCATTATATAGTACTTAAAGTTATATATCAACAAAAACATACAAATAATAAGTAAAATTTTAGTAAAACAGTTGACAACAATCCATATGGAAGAATGAACAACTTGACAAATATAGGATTAAGCCATACCATATAAGTAAGAGACTTACAATAGGACAAAGGTATCATAGAGGAGGAACAAATGAAGAAGAGTGATATGTACCTTAATTTTAAGGACTCACCTTATAGAAGGAAACATAAACGTAGAATCTTGATCGAAGGTAATCTAATATATGTTATTATCGTTATATTACTTGCATTTATTATTGGTATAGGTGTTTATATTATTGTAAGTGAGTCTACTGTAAGAGAGAATCCAGTGAAACGACAAGAGGAGTTAACAAACAAATTAGATAACTTGGACATAAGCTATGTTACTATTACATAAACTAGAAAATGGGCTGTTGCACATATATAATACGAAAGGATGACATGAAGTAAAATTCAAGTCATTGGATTTGGTATTCATATTTGATTGTAACAACCCTTTTATTCAATATAGAATATTTTTATTCACAGTACTTTAAGAGCTAAGGCACAAAGATTAGAAAAAAAGAAATATAAAATTTTAAAACTATAAAAAAAATGCAAGATAATATTTTTTATTGTGTATATTTATATGAGCATGTAGGAAGGAGGCTTTTAGTTGAAGGATGAAGCAATTGTTAACCTCATATATGAAAAAAATGAATATGGTTTAGTTAAGTTAGCAGATAAGTATGAGAAGTTACTTATTTATATTGCAAAAGGAATTCTAGGAAGTCGTTCACGGGACATTGAAGAATGTGTGAATGACACCTATTTAAAGTTGTGGAATCATATAGAAAAGTATGATATGAGTAAAGCATCTTTAAAAACCTATTTAAAGGTAATTGTAAGAAATACTGCCATTAATAAGCTTCGTGACTTAAGTAGACGAGAAGATAGAGAACTTCCTGATGATGTTTCGGATATTGTTAAGTATTACGCTGACAATAGCCAAAATGTGGAGGGGAAAATCTTTGCAAAAGAAGATATTAAACGCTTAAACGAGGTTATAGAAAATTTAAATAAAAAAGATAGAGAGCTTGTTATTCGCAAATATTTTTATTTGCAATCATCAAAAGATATCTCTAAGGCAATGAATATGTCAGTTACAGCAATTGATAGTAGGCTGTCAAGGCTAAGAGGCAAAATGAAACAAGATTTTCAAAAAGAAAGTGGGTATCTTATTACCCAGAAGGGAGCCATAAATGAATGAATTAATGCTAATAGATATGATGAGCGAATTAGATCCAAAGTTCATTAATAACAGATATATTGAAAATGATATGAGAAAATTTCATTTTTTAAACTTCTTTAAGAAAAAGACAAAAGACAATGAATATGACTTCCCGTTTTTAAATCAAGAAAACCTTAGTCCATCCAAAGAAGAGAGTAATAATTTGCAATTGCAAAATGAGGATGGAAGAGAAGGTAATCTTATATATTTTAATAAAGAAATAGGCAATGAGTCTGATAATGATATGAATTCTTTGTTTGATATAGGAATTTATAAAAAGAAAATAAAAGGTATTTATAAGATACTATCAGGAATCGCAGCTGCAATATTCTTAATTTTGGGAATTGTTATGATTATCATAAAGAAGCAAAAACGTGGCGGATTTATAAGTGTATTTAAAACAACTTAAAAAGGAGATTTATTATGTTTGAGAAAATTAAAGAGATTATGGTAGAACAATTACATGTTGATGAGGAAGTAGTTACGGAACAATCCTCTATTAAAGAAGATCTTGGTGCAGATTCCTTAGACTTATTTGAATTAGTATTAGCACTAGAAGAAGCATTTGATATTGAAATCCCAACAGAGGATTTAGAGCAAATATCTACCGTACAAGATGTAATGAATTATATTACCAATAAGGTAGGAAACGAATCAAATTAAGATTGGAGTAAGTTTATGAAAACTTGTATATGCGATTTATTAAATATCGAGTATCCAATCCTTCAAGGCGGCATGGCATGGGTAGCATAGCATAATTTGGCTGCTGCCGTGTCCAATGCAGGAGGCTTAGGTATTATCGCTGCTGGAAGTGCTCCATATGATGTAGTGAAAAAAGAAATCAAATTAGCCAAGGAAAAGACAAATAAGCCTTTTGGAGTTAATGTAATGTTACTAAGTCCATATGCAGATGAAATTATGGATTTGATTATTGAGGAAAATGTTAAGGTTGTTACCACTGGAGCAGGTAACCCAGAGCGTTATATACCTAAATTAAAGGAAGCAGATATTAAAATTATACCTGTTGTAGCCTCCGTTGCATTAGCAAAAAGAATGGAAAGGTATGGTGCAGACGCAGTTATAGCAGAAGGTTGTGAAGCAGGAGGACATATTGGTGAATTAACTACGATGACCTTAATCCCTCAAATTGTTGATGCTGTAGGCATTCCGGTAATTGCTGCTGGTGGAATTGGAGACGGAAGAGGTATGGCTGCTTCATTTATGTTAGGTGCTAAAGCAGTGCAAATAGGTACTAGATTTGTTGTAGCAAATGAATCGATCGTTCATGATAACTATAAGAAAAAAATAATAAGCTCCAAGGATATCGATTCTATCGTAACAGGTAGAAGTACAGGTCACCCAGTTCGCTCGATAAGAAATGCTATGACGAGAGAATATTTAAAGCTTGAGAAGGAAGGAAGAAGCTTTGAAGAATTAGAGCAACTAACCCTTGGCTCACTAAAGGTTGCGGTTATGAATGGAGACATGATAAATGGTTCAATTATGGCAGGTCAAATTGCTGGTTTAATAAAAAAAGAGCAATCTTGTAACCAAATTATAGAAGAAATCATAGAAGAAACTACGAAATTACTTAAGCTTTAATTTTTTTAACTTTTTTAGTTCAACACATTAATTCGTTAACTTAATAAATTTAAAATGTAATAAAATATTCTCTTAAGCAAATTATTAATTTAGATGAATAGGTAGTAGTGAATCTATATTTTATGGAGGTATGTAATTGAAAAAGCTAGCTTTTATATTCCCAGGACAGGGAGCTCAATATAGGGGTATGGGAAAAGAATTCTATGATTTAGATCAAAAGGCTAAAGACTCTTTTCATATGGCTTCTGATATTCTAGGCATGGACATAAGAAATATTATATTTGATGAAAATGACGATTTAAACCGTACAAAATACACACAAATTGCTATGGTTACAGTCTGTAAGATAATATTAGATAAAGTTAAGGAATTCTTAGGCGAAAGAGTATTAGAAAAAAATCCATCTAGTGTTACCGCTGGTCTTAGTTTGGGAGAGTACCCAGCTCTTATTAATTCAGGAGCTTTAAGTTTCTACGATGCTCTAAAGGTAGTTAAAATACGTGGTCAACTAATGGATGATGCTGTGGAAGTAGGAGGAGGAGCTATGGCAGCGGTACTTGGGCTGGATAGCCAAATCATAAGCAAGGTATTGGAGAATAAAGAAGATATATGGATTGGTAATTACAATTGTGAGGGACAATACATCATTACTGGTAAGGAAGAAGCCCTTTCTATGGTTAGTAAACAACTAATGGATGCTGGGGCAAAACGAATTATTCCTCTTAATGTAAGTGGACCCTTTCATTCTCCTTTATTACAAGAAGCAGGAGATAAGCTATTAGATGTTCTAAATCAGATTACCATTTACAATCCTATGATACCCTTTGTATCTAGTGTAACTGGTCATTATGTTAATAGTCATGAAGAAATAAAAGAGTTATTAGCTAAACAAGTTTGTTCGCCAGTTTTATGGCAGCAAAGTATGGAAACAATGATTATGAGTGGAGTAGATACTTTTATTGAGATAGGGCCAGGTAAAACGCTATCTGCTTTAGGAAAAAAGATAAATCGTGATATAACAGTGATAAATGTGGAAAACCTTAAAGATTTAGATAAATTAACTTCAATGATATAAGTGGAGGATTCATATGCTTAGTAATAAAGTAGCAATCGTTACAGGAGGAAGTAGGGGTATTGGTAGAGAAATTGCCCTTACTCTAGCAAAATATGGTGCTAATGTAGTGGTGAACTACAATGGCTCTAAGGAAAAAGCAGAAGAAGTGTTAGAGGAAATAAAGCTTTTGGGCGGTAGGGGAACCCTATATCAAGCAGATGTTTCAAATTTTACTGAAGTAAAAACTATGTTTGAATTTGTAGTAGATGAATTTAAATCAATTGATATCCTAGTAAATAATGCTGGTATCACGAGGGATAATTTAATTATTAAAATGTCAGAGGATGATTTTGATAGAGTAATCGCAACCAATTTAAAGGGATGCTTTCATTGCCTTAAAGTAGCTTCAAGACATATGCTAAAACAGCAAAGTGGAAGCATGATTAACATTGCAAGCATTTCAGGTATCAATGGAAATGCCGGTCAAGTAAATTACAGTGCAGCAAAAGCAGGTGTTATTGCTATGACAAAAACTCTGGCAAAAGAACTAGGAAGCAGAGGGATAAGGGTAAATGCCGTTGCTCCAGGTTATATTGCAACGGATATGACAAGTGTGTTAAAAGATGAGTTGAAAGACAAAATCAAAGAAATGGTACCATTAAAGAGAATTGGTGAGTGTAGTGATGTAGCAGAAATGGTGGCTTTTTTAGCATCGAATAAAGCTTCCTATATCACTGGGCAAACCATAAGCATTGACGGAGGACTTGGTCTATGAAACGTGTAGTCGTAACAGGAATGGGTGCAATCACACCCATCGGAAATGATGTAGCTACCTTTTGGAATAATATAAAAGAAAAGAAAAGGAACTTTAAACCTATAAGCTATTTTGATACAAGTGAATATAAGGTAAAGCTTGCAGCACAAGTTGAAAATTTTAATCCAGAAGAATATATGGATAGTAAAACAGCGAAACGTATGGAGGATTTTTGTAAGTACGCGGTAGCAGCTGCCGGTGAAGCAATAAACGATGCAAAGCTTGATTTAGAAAAAGAAGATTTAACAAGAATTGGTGTATCCATTGGATCTGGAATTGGGAGTCTTCAATCCGTAGAAAGAGAGCATCAGAAACTATTAGAAAAAGGCCCTAAGCGAGTAGCAACTCTTTTAGTACCTATGATGATATCTAATATGGCAGCAGGAAATGTAGCAATTACTTATGGACTAAGGGGTAAATGTACGAATGTAGTTACAGCATGTGCTACTGGTACTCACTCCATTGGGGATGCATATCGCTATATTCAATGTAATGAAGTTGATGTCTGTCTATGTGGAGGAACCGAAGCGGCAATTAGCCCAATTGGTATTGCAGGTTTTAGTGCACTAACAGCACTTACAACATCAACGGATCCAGAAAGAGCCTCCATTCCATTTGATAAAGAGAGAAGTGGTTTTGTTATGGGTGAAGGAGCGGGTGTGGTTGTTTTAGAATCATTAGAACATGCACAAAAACGTGGTGCTACTATTTTAGCAGAAGTAGTAGGATATGGAGCAACTTGTGACGCTTATCATATAACAAGTCCTCTACCAGATGGAGATGGAGCAAGTAGAGCTATGTTATATGCGATAAATGAAGCGGGTATTGCTGCCCAAGAAGTAGATTATGTAAATGCTCATGGAACAAGTACTCACCATAATGATTTGTATGAGACAATTGCAATCAAGAAGGCTTTTGGTGATCATGCATATAAATTAAATATCAATTCGACGAAATCAATGACTGGACATTTATTAGGAGCAGCTGGAGCAGTAGAATTTATTGTATGTGTAAAATCAGTTTTAGAAAATTATATACACCCTACCGTAGGTTATAAAGTAAAAGATGAAGAATTAGATCTCGATTATACGATAAGCGAAAGAAAAGACAGAGAAGTTCGTTATGCGATTAGTAATTCCCTTGGTTTTGGTGGTCATAATGGAAGTATTCTGGTAAAAAAATGGGAAGGACAATAATTGGAGGGTAAGATGGAATTCGATCAAATTATAAAATTAATCAAGACTATTTCAGATTCCTCCATTAACACCTTTGAATATGAAGAAGGTGGTTTAAGACTTTTTATCGGAGGAAATAAAACTACTATATTAAATGAAGAAACGAGAGAAGTTACCATAAAGACTTTGGAAACGGAAAAGGTAACGGAGAATGATAAAATAATAACATCACCAATGGTGGGTACCTTTTATGCAGCAAAAAAAGAAGGTGAAAAACCATTTGTATCCCTTGGAGATACCGTGAAAAAAGGTCAGATTATTGGTATTGTAGAAGCTATGAAACTAATGAATGAGATAGAATCACCTTATGATGGTGTGGTATCGGAAATATTTATTCATAACAAGGATATGGTTGAATATGGTCAATCACTTATAGCAGTTAAGTAAATGTTATAGAAAAGAAAGTAGGCTTACATGTTAAATATAAATGATATTAAAAAAATAATACCTCAAAGAAGTCCGTTTTTGTTAATCGATAGAGTTCTTGAACTAGAACCTGGTAAACGTTGTGTTGGTAGAAAATGCGTTACCTATAACGAACCCTTTTTTGAGGGACATTTTCCAGAAGAGCCTGTAATGCCAGGAGTTATGGTAATAGAGGCTCTAGCTCAAGTTGGAGCAGTGATTTGTCTTTCTCTTGAAGAGAATAAAGGAAAAAATTCTTATTTTGGTGGTATTAATAATGCTAGATTTCGAAATAAAATTACACCTGGTGATGTATTGACACTTGAAGTTGAACTTATAAAACAAAAAGGAAGTATTGGTGTTGCTAAAGCAAAAGCTTATGATGATGAAAAAGTGTTTGCAGAAGCAGAATTACTATTTGTAATGAGTTCCTAAGAGTTTTAACTTTATGAAACAGTTACTTGGAGGTATGTATGATAAAGAAAGTTTTAATCGCCAATCGTGGTGAAATTGCATTACGTATTATACGAGCTTGTAGAGAAATGGGAATTGAAACAGTTGCCATATGCTCTGAAATAGATAGAGATGCCTTACATGCTCAACTTGCAGATGAGACGGTATGCATCGGACCAATGGCTGCAAAGGATAGTTATTTAAAAATGGATCGCATCTTAAGTGCAGCAATATCTACTGGTGCAGATGCCATTCATCCAGGTTTTGGCTTTCTATCTGAGAACAGTAAGTTTGCTAGTTTGTGTAAACAATGTAATATTACCTTCATCGGTCCTACTAAGGATGTAATTGAAAATATGGGAAATAAATCAAAAGCTAGAGAAACGATGATGAGAGCAGGGGTAAGTGTAGTACCTGGTACAAAGGAAGCTGTTAATAGCGTAGAAGAAGGCTATCAATTAGCATGTGATATGGGATTTCCTGTAATGATTAAAGCTTCCGCTGGTGGTGGTGGGAAAGGAATGCGTATTGTTGATTCCAAAGAAAACTTTATCCATCAGTTTGAAACAGCAAAGCAGGAGGCACTTAATGCCTTTGGGGATGATACCATGTATATTGAAAAATACATTGAGCGAGCAAGACATGTAGAATTTCAAATACTAGGGGACCACTATGGTAATGTAATTCATCTTGGAGAACGAGATTGTTCCATACAACGTAGACATCAAAAGATGATTGAAGAAGGTCCTTGTGTTAGTCTTAGTGATGAACTTAGAAAAAAGATGGGTGAGGAAGCGATTAAAGCTGCCAAAGCAGCTAATTATACCAACGCTGGAACCATTGAATTTATACTAGATCAGAATAATAACTTTTATTTTATTGAAATGAATACACGAATTCAAGTAGAACACGGTGTTACCGAATTAATTACTGGAATTGACTTAATAAAGGAACAGATTAAAATAGCGAATGGTGAACCATTGTCATTAAAACAAGATGATGTGAAATTCTATGGGCATTCCATTGAGTGTAGAATTAATGCAGAAAATCCATATAAAAATTTCATGCCATCACCAGGTAAGATTACAAATCTTCATATGCCTGGTGGCAATGGTATTCGAGTAGATTCTGCTTTATATGCAGGGTATAGTATACCTCCAGTTTATGATTCACTTATTATAAAGTTAATGGTTCATGATATTAATCGAGAAGCTGCTATAAGGAAGATGAGAGGTGCCCTAGGAGAATTGGTAATCGAAGGCATTCAAACGAATATCGATTTTCAATATGAACTTATTAACCACAATGATTTTATCAAAGGAAATATTGATACAGGATTTGTTGAAAGGTTGTTAGCGGAGAATAAACTTTAACCTTACAATTGGAGGATATCATGTTAAAAGAAAGATTTAAAAAGAATCTTACAATTACAGAAAAGAAACAGCAAAAAATAAGTGAAAAAGCAAAGGAATCGGTAGGACAAATGCAAATTCCGGATGGACTATTTGCAAAGTGTGATTCATGTAATGAAATTATTTATACAGAAGATATGGTTTCAAACTACTATATATGTCCAAATTGTAATTTTTATTTTCGTATCAATCCCCGTACTAGAATAAATATGATACTAGATAAGGGAAGTTTTATAGAATGGGATGAAACAATGCCTATAAGTGACCCTTTACTGTTTCCAGGCTATAAAGAAAAGTTAGACCACATGAAAACATTGACTAATTTAGATGAGGGTATTGTAACAGGTATGGGTTTAGTCGATTCTATACCTGTTGCTATTGGTGTAATGGCAACTACCTTCTTAATGGGGAGTATGGGGTATGCAGTTGGAGAGAAAATAACACGATTAGTTGAAAAAGCAACAAGTATGAAATTGCCACTAATTTTATTTTGTTGTTCTGGCGGTGCAAGGATGCAGGAAGGAATTGTATCCCTAATGCAAATGGCAAAGACATCACAAGCTCTTCGTAAACATGATGAGGCGGGGCTTTTATATATTTCAATCCTAACAGACCCAACAACTGGAGGTGTTATGGCAAGCTTTGCAATGCTTGGTGATATTATTCTTGCCGAACCAGGAGCATTAGTCGGCTTTGCTGGTCCAAGAGTTATTGAACAGACCATAGGCCAAAAGCTACCAGAAGGTTTTCAACGTTCCGAATTTTTATTAGAACATGGTTTTATAGATAAGATTGTAAAGCGTGATAAATTAAAACAAACCTTAATAACGATTTTAAAAAGTTAGATTGGAAGAGGAAGTAGGTTACTCAAGTTAGATACCCTATGGATAATGTGTTATGCTTCATAGCTTAGCTTAAGTTTTTGTCTTGATTTATGAATATGTTTATGATTATTTTTAGGGTACATGGTGAAATTGGAGGGATTATATGGATTTAACACCCTGGGATAGAGTGCAAATAGCAAGAAGTGTAGATAGACCTACAGCCATAGATTTTATTGGGTCTATTTTTAATCGATTTATGGAATTACATGGAGATAGGCTAAGTGGAGATGATCCTGCTATTGTATGTGGATTAGCATCCATTAAGGATATAGCAGTCACCGTAATTGGCCATCAAAAAGGTAGAAATATGAAAGAAAACATTAAGAGAAATTACGGTATGCCAAATCCGAAAGGATATCGAAAAGCACTTCGCCTAATGAAGCAAGCTGAAAAATTTCATCGTCCAATTATTATTTTTATTGATACTCCAGGTGCTTTTTGTGGAATCGAAGCAGAAGAAAATGGGCAAGGTGAGGCAATTGCAAGAAACTTAATTACTATGTCCGGTATAAAGACTCCGATCCTATCCATCGTAATTGGAGAGGGAGGAAGTGGAGGTGCGCTAGCTCTTGGGGTCTCTAATGAAGTATGGATGTTAGAAAATTCAATATACTCTGTACTATCTCCAGAAGGGTTTGCCTCCATCCTTTGGAAAGATAGTAAAAAAGCCGATGAAGCAGCTAAGGTTATGAAAATAACTGCTACTGATCTGAAAGAACTTGGTATTATAGAACGAGTAATTGAGGAAGGTAATATGGGTATTACTTACGATAATTTGGGTGAAATTGGTGAAGTGTTAAGAGAGGGTATTGTTGAATTTATATTAAAATATAAGGATAAGTCTTTAGAAGAAATTGTAGAAGAAAGATATGAACGCTTTCGAGCTATGTAGTAAAATCCTTATAAATAAATACCTAGCTTATTATCTACTATAAGCTAGCGAAATAGCTTCCTTTTTATATAACATTTTAGGTAATTTTTATGTAATAGGATTATATCCTATTACATAAAAACACTTAAATTAACATTTGATTTTTTTATTGAAAAAGTAGTTCAAATTCATAAAATTTTTTTATGAACGATGTTCTATACTTGTGTATTCCTTATGAGGTGCCACATTCTTATAAGCTGGTCTTATGATTTTGCCTGCATTTATAAGTTCTTCAATTCGATGAGCACTCCATCCAGAAATTCTAGAGATTGCAAAAATTGGTGTATATAGTTCTAGTGGTAAATCTAGCATACTATATACAAAGCCACTATAAAAGTCGATATTAGCACTAACCCCTTTATAGATTTTACGTTCTTTTGCTATTAATTTTGAAGCAATGGATTCCACTTTCGTATATAAGTTGTATTCTTTGCTTCTTCCCTTTTCAATGGATAATTTTTCAACATAGCTTTTTAGAATCTTAGCACGAGGATCAGAGATATTATAGACTGCATGCCCCATACCATAGATTAATCCAGATTTATCAAAAGCTTCCTTATGAAGTAACATTATTAAATAGTCCGTTATCTCATCGTCATCTTCCCAATCCTTTAAAACAGCCTTCATATCTTCAAACATCTTTACTACTTTTATATTAGCACCACCATGTTTCGGTCCTTTTAGAGAACCAATTGAGGCTGCAACAGAAGAGTAGGTATCTGTACCTGTGGAAGATACTACATGGGTAGTAAATGTAGAGTTATTACCACCACCATGTTCAGCGTGTAGTACTAAGGCTATATCTAGTATTTTCGCTTCTAATGGAGTATATTGGCTGCCAGTTCTTAAAAGATGAAGAATAAGTTCTGCAGTCGATAAATCAGGTTCCGGAGTTCGTATTACAAGACTCTTCCCATCATGATAATGACGATATGCTTGATAACCGTATACCGATAATAATGGGAACAAGGAAATTAGCTGTAAGGATTGTCTAAGTACATTAGGTACAGAAATATCATCTGCTAAATCATCATAAGAATATAGGGTTAGTACACTCCTTGCAAGAGTATTCATCATATCTTGACTTGGGGCTTTAAGAATAATATCTCGAACAAAGGATGTTGGTAGAGAACGATACTCACCTAATAATCGTCTAAAGTTAGCCAACTCATCTACGGTAGGTAGTTGACCAAACAATAATAGATAGGTTATCTCCTCAAATCCAAAACGGTCCTCTGAAATAAAACCATTTACAATTTCTTCAACATCATATCCACGATAAAACAATTTTCCTTCGCATGGTACATACTCTGAATCTACAATCGTGTAGGAATGAACTTCAGCTATTTCAGTAAGTCCAGTTAAAACACCTTTACCACTAACATCACGTAGGCCTCTTTTTACATCATATTTTGAGTATAGACTGGGATCAATGGAACTGTTTTTCTTACAAAGATTGGTTAACTCAACAATTTCGGGGGTAATCTTAGAAAATGGATTGCTACTCATAAAAAACCTCCTTTTTTTCTTCTTAATGATAATTATAATAATAAATCGTTTATGCATGATTTAACACGAAGTGGGATAAGCTAGATTTTAGAATATGTGCTAAAAGATGATAAGTATCACTAAGAAAATATATATTTTAGTTTAATAGTATTACTTTATTCTATCACAGTAATACATTAAGAACAAGAAAAATATGATAAAACCTATCTAGGTGTTGCAATCTAACATTAAAAAGATTATGATAGAAATAATTATATTACATGTTTTAGTATAGAGATAGAGTATTAGATAGCTAGGTTTATTATTGTAGTTGCAGACAAATTTGTCATGCATATTAGAATATATTTGTACATAATAGGAGGCGCACACAATGATATTAGATGATTATATTTATTTTAAAATTGAAAAGAAAAAACATATTGCATTAATAGCTCATGATGGTAAAAAACAAGAGTTAGTAAAATGGGCTGAAAAGCATAAGGAGATATTAAAACAACATTTTCTATGTGGGACAGGTACTACTGCAAGGTTAATATCTGAAAAAACAGGTTTACCTGTAAAAGGATATAATAGTGGTCCACTTGGCGGTGACCAACAAATTGGTTCACGCATCGTAGAAGGAAATATTGACTTTGTTATATTTTTATGGGATCCACTAGAATCTCAACCACATGATCCAGATGTGAAAGCACTTCTTCGTATCGCAGTCGTATATGATATACCAATTGCAAATAATTTAGCTACAGCTGATTTTTTACTTGCATCGAAATATATGGATGAGGAATATGATAGAAAAGTAGAAAACTTTAATAAGCAAATGTTAAAACGTCTTGAAGAATTTTCAGAAGAAACAAAGTAATAATATAAGGAGCTGTCATTAAAATGACAGCTCCTTATTAAAATTAACTGATTTTTAATTCTATTTTGCTTTTTGGATATCAAGAAGTTTTGTACTATTACCATTCTTGTAAGCTTCTAGTCTTTCTTCTCTGATTTCACTATATCCAGCAGCTTTATATTCTTCAGCATATTTATTATAGAGTGAATCAAATTCATCAGCTTTAGCCATTGTTAACTTATCACGGAATTCTTTATATTTTTCAATTAAAGTTCCACTATAATCAGTTTCAGCTTGAATTGGAACAGAGAAAATAACATCTAATACACCATAACCTTGCTCAGATAATGTTTTTTGTCCATAATAAACATCAATAATTTCTTGGGAGAAATCTTTTGGTAAACCTTTAGGAGAAGAAGTTTTAATGATATCTTCAATTGTACCAGCGTTTCTTGCTTCTATAGTTACACACCAGTAGTCTTTATTGTTGTTAAAACCTTGTGTTTTATCACCTTTATATTCACCAACAGTTACAGGAAGACCAGTAGCAGAATCTATGGTGTAATGTTCACCTTCAATACCCCATTGCATTGTAAATAAAGTCTCTTCTTGAGTCATCCATTCCATATACATCCAAGCAGCTTTTAATTCATCGTCAGTTGCTGTTGTTGAGAAACCAATTATCATACCAAATGGATTATTCGTACGATATGCTGGAACGGTACCACCAGCTTCATCTACAATACCAACAGGAGCTACTGCTAGTTCTGCATCAGGATTTTGAGCATAGAAAGAATTTAACCAATCCATATTTGCAGAGATATAACCACCATATTGATAAACTTCACCATTTATAAATTGAGCTTTGTTTGTTTCAGCATCCGTAATATAATATTCTGGATTAGTGAAACCTAGATTAAAATCTTCGTTCGCTCTTTTTAATAATTTATAGTCAGCATCTGTTCCTAGACTAGGAATATTTACATCCCCAGCTTGTGCCCATTCTTCTTCATTAAGTGGAAATTGCCTAAAACCATAGTTTTGGTCTGATCCTACACCAGTTATCATAGAACCACCAGCAGGATGTTTAGAGATACCAGCTTCTTGCATTTTCGTAAAAGCATCTACGAGTTCTGCACGAGTTAGTGGAACATGATCATATCCTACTTGTCTTAACCAGTCCATACGAACAAAATTTTGGAATGCATAATTAGTATTAAAGTACGGACGTAATGCTAGCGCAAAATAGGTTTCACCATTCATTACAGTATAGGGAAGTTGATTATTTTCTACCATTCTATTATAGTAGTTAGGTGCTATATGAGCAAATTCTTCCATATTAAAAGTTCTTAAATATCCATCATTGGCCCATTGTGAATGTTTTGGATAATCATACTCCATAAGAAGAGTTGGAAGATCTCCTGATGAAGCTAATAAAGCATAGTCTGTCATTACATCAGTACGTGTAATAGGAACAAATTCAACTGTAACATTATATTTATTACCAAAATTCTCTTGAATCCATTTAGTCCAGTAGTTGTCATTAACTGTTGGTACACCTTCAACACCTCTGTCATAAACTGGTACTCTTAGTTTAACTGTCTTTTCAAATGCTTGAAATCCCTCTATGCCTGCAACAGATGGTGTATCATCTTTTGAACCCTCAGATGTATTATCTGGCTTAGCAGTAGAAGTTGGTGCAGTTGTTTCTTTTGTTTCCCCGTCTTTGCCGCTCTTGCTACCACAAGCGATCATGGAGCTAAGCACAATTGTAGCTGTTAGTAAAATTGCTAAAACTCTTTTAAGTTTTTTCATACAAATCCTCCTAAATTATAATATATATAAATATGTAACTGCTAAAAGCCAAATAGCGAGATACATGATTCATACCCACAATATCCTTGTTTACTTATCCTTTAACAGCACCAATCATTACACCTTTCACGAAGTATTTTTGTAAGAATGGGTAGATACATATAATTGGTATTGTTACGAACATAATAGCAGCTGCTTGTAAAACCTCAGGAGTGCTAGTTACTAATGCTGCCTCCGATAATGATATGGTTTGCGCTTCCGTTGCCGATGCTACCATTTGATACAGCTTGTATTGAATTAGTTTTAGTGTGTCTGTTTTAATATAGAACTTGTTGTCTGCATACTGATTCCAACGTCCAACTGCATAAAAAAGTGATAAAGTTGCAAGAATTGGCTTGGATAAAGGTAGTACAATTTTACTTAGTATCTGTAAGTTAGTTGCTCCATCTAAAAATGCAGATTCTTCTAAGCTTTCCGGTATACTTGATTGGAAAAAGGTTTTCATAATAAGCATGTTATATGGAGAATAAATCAAAGGAAGTATTAATACCCACATAGTATCAAGTAAGTTATAATTCCTAAGAAGAAGGTAAGTTGGAATTAATCCTGCACCAAAATACATAGGAAACATTAATAAAAAAGTAAATAGATTTCTTCCCATTAATCTTTTTTTAGATAAAGGATAGGCGGCACATATTGTACAAAACATTCCTAGCGCAGTAAATAATAATGTGACACCAGCACTGTACATCATAGAATAAACCATGGAGCCATCACGAAAAATGGAAGCATATGCATCAAAATTAATACCTTTAGGCAAGAGATATACTTGTTTTGCCATAACAAAATTATTACTTGATATCGATTTTGAAGCTAAATGGATAAAAGGTAGAATACAAGTAGCGCAAAGAATAAGGAGTATAGCCATCATGATTGCATCACTTATCCTAAATTTACTTATGGCCCTACTACCTTCTCCTATTTGAGAATCCTTTATGTTCGTTATGCTTTTATTTCTAGTCATTGATATTTTCCTCCTATATTAATCCGTCTTCACCAAGCTTTTTGGCCACTTTGTCTGCTAATATAACTAATAAAAGTCCAACTAATGACTGAAAAAGACCAACTGCAGTAGATTGGCTGAATTTACCACCACCTAACCCTTTTTCATATATATAGATAGCCAATTGGTATTGAAACTCTCGAACCTGTGTATTTCCAAATACATCAAGACGCTCAAAATTACTTCCCATAATACGACCTAGGTTCATAATAAGAAGAGTTACAATGGTTCCTTTTATACCTGGCAATGTAATGTGCCACATACGTTTCCATCTGTTTGCACCATCAATCATAGCAGCTTCGTATAATTCTCCACTTACACTGGATATGGCAGCAAGATAAATAATTGTTCCCCATCCCATCTGGTACCAAACACCAATTAATAAATATGTAGTAGCCCAATGCCATTTTTCCGTTAAAAAAGGAATTCCTGATTCAATTATGCCTAAATTTTGCAATATAACATTAACTAATCCAGAACTTGGTTTAAAGATGGTATAAGCAACGCTACCAATAATAACCCAGGAAAGAAAGTGTGGTAGATACAGTATTGTTTGAGTTACTCTTTTAAATTTCGGATACCGTAATTCATTCAAAATTAATGCTAAAATAATTGGAACTGGAAAGCTTATCGCTAAATCCAAAATATTAAATGTAATTGAATTTCTTAAAGCTCTTATAAAGTCCTTATCTTTAAAAATTCGAATAAAGGTTTCGAACCCAACCCACTCACTACCGTCATATCCCTTAGCCGGTTTATAATCCATAAATACCATTCGAAGCCCTGGATAGGCTGCATAATTAAATAATATAACCATTAGCAAGGGTATTGATAATAGCATATATAATTGCCAGTCTCTCTTAAAAGCTATTTTAAAAGACTTCTTATTTCTTGCTTTGTACTTGAGCTGATTGTAATTTTTCATACTTCATTGATTCCTTTCAGGGTCAGTTATTCAGTTGTTTCTTTTTGATTGGCACTCCAACTTTTCCTTAACTTATCCTCCTATTATTCTTATGGCTAGCTATTTAATAATTTGTTTATTTTTAATAGTAATCAAGTTAATTATCATGTACATTTGTTAAAAATTCTAATCAATAATAGGATAAAACTATGCAAAAACGACTTTTATTATGCAAACATACTAAAAACATATACATATAATGCTGATATAATAGCATATTTTACATTTTACTATTGTACCA
>JAFAEB010000205.1 GCA_023424235.1 Bacillota bacterium | reverse complement strand
GGTAGTACGCTATCAGGCATACCACGTTCTTTCGCAAAATCATATTTAATGGAGTTGGTATTTCTTCTATCGATTATCTCATCAAAATTATAAGTCATATGCTTCCTTCTTTCTTGTAATAAGTATTATGCTAAGGCTTGCTCTAAATCTTTTATTAAATCATCAATGTGTTCTATTCCTACAGAAAAACGTAATAAGCCATCATTGATACCTCTCTCAAGTCTCTCTTTTAGCGGTACATCTGCATGGGTTTGTAGTTTAGGATAGGTTATTAGGGATTCAATACCACCTAGACTTTCTGCGTACTGGATAATCTTAACTCGCTCTAATAAGGACTTCGCAATTTCTTCATCTTCTACCTCAAAGGATATCATTGATCCAAAACCAGTAGCTTGTTGCTTAGATAATTCATGGTCAGGATGAGTAGGAAGGCCAATGTAATAAACTTTTTTTATCTTTTTATTTTCTTCCAACCACTTCGCAATTTTTAAGGCATTCTCTTCACTTTGTTTCAAACGAAGGGCAAGGGTTTTAATTCCCCTAATTAGGAGCCAACTATCCATTGGTGATAGACAGGCACCCGTTGTTTTATAAATAAATCTTAGCTTTTCAGATAGAATTTCATCTTTCACTACTAAAAATCCCGCTAAAGTATCATTATGACCACTTAGGTATTTGGTACCACTATGAATTACAATATCAGCACCTAGAAGGAGTGGCTTTTGGAAATATGGAGTTAAAAAGGTATTGTCAACAATCACAATTAGATTATTTTCTTTTGCTATCGAAGATATCTTTTTAATGTCAGTTACATTCATCATTGGATTGCTTGGTGTTTCGATGTAAATCGCTTTTGTTTGTGGAGTGATATGATTAATAACATCAAATTCATTTGAGGTATTTACATAATCAATATGCAAACCATTTTTCTTAGAGATATTCTCAAATAAGCGTACCGTTCCACCATATAAATCATTAGAGGCTATCATATGATCCCCAATATGAAATAATTCCATCATAGTTGTTATTGCTGCCATACCAGTAGAAAATGCCAAGCAATCTCTTCCTTGCTCTAAACTTGCAACGAGGGCTTCGAGTGCTTCTCTTGTTGGGTTTTGTAATCTTGAATAGTCGTATCCTGTACTAACTCCCACACCTGGATGTACGAAAGTTGCGGATTGATAAATTGGTACACTAATTGCACCAGTATGATGGGTATCATTCTTTGCGCCATGAATGCATTGGGTGTTGAAATTCATATGTTACTTCCTCCTTTAAAAAAAGCCCACCTTCTAGATAGAAGGTGAGCTTATGCTTGTTTTTATACATGCATAAATTGATATTAGCTTTACTCCCTTATTTCATAGTATAATAGTATGAAATTTTATATGAGTATAGCAAAGTTTCATTTAGGTGTCAAGAAATTTGATTATTTCATATTATTTAGATTTCTCTTGTATATTCTTTTAACCATTCTTTTTCTTCTTCACTTAAGTAAGGAGATATTTTGTCATAAACTTCTTTATGGTAGTCATTTAGTCTCTTAATATCCGTAGGGGATAGATAACTCTTATCAATGGCATCTAAATCAATCGGTGCAAAGGTAATAGTTTCGAAGAACATAAATTGCCCATATTCATTTTTAATTCCTTTATGGCATACTAATTCATTTTCAATACGAATACCATGGCTTCCTTCGATATATACACCAGGTTCATTGGTTGTTACCATTCCAGCTTCAAGTACACAGCCGTCATCTCTTTCAGGAACCTTTTTCCACCTAAAGCCATTCGGTGCTTCATGAACATTAAGTAAATAACCAATGCCATGTCCTGTACCACATTTATAATCTAAATTTAAATCCCAAAGTGGACCTCTAGCTAAAATATCAAGGTTTTGACCAATACATCCATATAAGAATCGTGCATTTGAAAGGTTTAGCATACTCTTAAGTACAGTTGTAAAATGGAATTTAAGCTCGTCACTGATTTCACCAAGAGCCATGGTTCTAGTTATATCTGTTGTACCTTCAAAGTATTGACCACCAGAGTCAACTAACAATAATCCTTCCGGTAAAAGAGTAGCATTACTAGATTCATTTGCAGAATAATGAAGCATTGCTGCATTGTCTTTATATGCACATATGGTATTAAAGCTTAATTCAATAAATCCATCCTGTTCTTTACGGCGTTCCTCTAAGTAATCACTGGCACTTATTTCATCCATAGGGATTTTACCGATATTGGTTTTTAACCAATACATGAATTTTGTAAAGGCTACCCCATCTTTAACATGTGAGTTTCTTAGATTCTCAATTTCTACGTCATTTTTGATTGCTTTCATAAGTACAGTTGGATTTGGAGCATCAATTACTGTAATATTTTTGCTAATGTTCTCACAAATAGCATAGTTTACTTTCTTTCTATCAAGAAGGATAACTTCCAACTCATCGAAGGTTTTCACATAATCATAGATGTCATTGTAAGGATGAAGAAGGATATTATCCTTTTTAAATTCATCTAATATAGCATCGTTTAATTTATTTTTATCAAGGAATAGATAAGCATTTTCTAAGGTGATAATGGAATAAGCTAATACAACTGGATTATAAGAAATATCATTTCCACGAAGATTAAATAACCAAGCAATATCATCTAAGGTGGTAATAATATGGGTAGTTACCTTTTTCTTTTCCATTTCTGCTCGAAGAGCCTTTAATTTATCAGTGGTAGATTTACCTGAATATTTCACATCTAATAAAAAGGCAGCTTCCTTTGAAAGATCAGGTCTATCTGTCCAGATAGTATCAACTAAATCTTTGTCATATTTTACTCTAATATGTTTATCAGATAAGCTATCTACTAATTGTTTTCCTAAATTCGCATTCAGAGTTCTACCGTCAAAACCTAGGGTATTATTATCTTCTAATTTTTCCTTTAAGAATTCAGTAAGGGTTGGTACCCCTTCTTCACCGCTTTTATATAGTGTAATTCCAGTATCACTTAATTCTCTAGCAGCTTGTATAAAATATCTGCCATCAGTCCATAAACCTGCTTCTGTTAATGTAACCACTAGGGTACCAGCAGAGCCAGTAAACCCTGACATGTAGCTTCTTTGTTTAAAATAAGAACCAACATATTCGGATTCATGAAAATCTGAAGTTGGTATGATATAAGCATCAATGGATTCTTTCGCCATTAATGCTCTTAAATGTGTGATTCTATCTTTTATCATAATTGCCTCCAATCTTTGTTTTGTTATCATATATGTGTAAGTTAGTATAAAGCATGTATAGGAAATAGATTTAAAAAAGTGCGACATAGATGCATCGCATATTTATGCATGGCATTATGTCGCATTATATTAATTAAGTTCACAAAATACATGTAATATTTTATTGTTTTTCTGGCTCGTCATAAGTTACACCAAATAATTCAACGGTAACTTTTTTCATTCTTTGAGGTTCAGCTGGTCTATCTTGATAGTCAGTTTTAATATCAGCAATTTTATTAACTACATCCATACCCTCAATAACTTTACCAAATGCTGCATAAGAGCCATCTAAATGAGGAGAATCTTTATGCATAATAAAGAATTGAGAACCTGCTGAATTCGGCATTTGAGAACGTGCCATTGAAATAACTCCAGCTGAATGTTTTAAATTGTTTTCAAAGTGATTATAAGCAAATTCACCTTTTATGGAGTAACCAGGACCACCCATACCAGTTCCTTCTGGGTCACCACCTTGAATCATAAATCCACGAATAACTCTATGGAATATAAGCCCATCATAAAAGTTCTTATTTACTAGGGATATAAAATTTTTAACAGTGTTAGGAGCGATTTCTGGATATAATTCTACTTTAATAAGATCGCCATTCTCCATTTCAATTGTTACGATTGGATTTGTGTTTGCCATTTTGTTTATCCTTTCTTGATAAAGTGTTCATCCTTGCCAATTATAACATATATTGTATGGAGTGTCTAACAATTTTATTAGGAAAGATTTCATAATTTTATAAGAAAATCTTTCATTTAAATTATTATTTGTAATGGATTTAATATTAATTACAAGGATTAAGTAAGAAAAAAGTAATATATGGTAATTATTTTATGGTATAATATAAACTATATAAAGAATTGAATAAGAATTTTAAAATAGATTATGGCAATAATGTATTTGTAATAACTTTATAATAGATTGGAGTATAAGAACTAAAAATGCTAAGTAAAACTAAAAATCGTTCCCAATATTATATAGAATATCTTATCTATACTACATTGTTTATTCTATTAAGTTTTATAATTTTCCTACCTTTTCGCTTAAGTAATAAATCCTTTGTATGGAATATCGATGGCATTAATCAACATTTTCCATCTATTCTTTACTATAGTAACTGGTTAAAAGATATCTTTTCAGGAAATGGAATTACTATGGTGGATTTTAAAATAGGTATGGGTTTTGATGTTATTACAACCCTAAGTTACTATGCCATTGGTGATCCAATTACTATGTTAGTTGGACTATTTCGGGTAGATAGTCTTGAAACGGTTTATAAATACCTGATTATACTTCGTTTTTATTTAGCAGGGGTATGCTTTATTGCCTATTGCTTTTATATGAAGCAAAGAGGATTAAAAATTGTACTTGGTGCACTTATCTATGTGTTTTGCGGATATGCCTTGTACGCAGGAGTTCGTCATCCTTACTTTTTAAATCCAATGATTTATCTTCCAATACTTTTAATTGGAATGGAGCAAGTATTAAGAAAGCGTAGACCTTTTGTATTAGTTATTGGAGTTTTCATTAGTGCAATTAGTAATTTTTATTTTTTATATATGTTAAGCATTTTAATATTTTTATATGGAGTGGTTCGTTACTTTTATCACAGTAGAGAATGGATTGGTTATGAAACTAAGAATAAAGTGACCGTACTTTTGGATTTTATTAAAACCTTTACAAGAGGAGTGTTATATTATCTTTTAGGAATCGTTATGTCAGCCTTTTTACTACTTCCAGTAATCATTTCTTTTCTAAATATTGGTAGATTTGATACTGGTTATGATGTGAAGCTACTTCATTATAATCTTAACCACTACATTAGCGTGATGAAAGCATTGATTGCCCCAAATATTTATCCAGGTCATTGGACAAGATTAACCTTTCAAGCTTTTATACCAATTAGTATTGCGCTAGTCTTAATAAATAATAAAAGAAAAGAATTAAGGGATTTTTTTATAATTGGAACGCTAATGCTTCTTGTGCCAGCCTTTGGATATGTAATGAATGGCTTTGCATATGTAAGTAATCGATGGGAATTTGGTTATGGATTTTTAGTGGCCTTTATCTTTGTAATGACCTATGAGGATTTATTTAAGCAGCACAAATATAAAAATATACTCCTTATACTAGGTTTATTAGGCTATGGGGTCATAGCAATTAAGAGTAGCAATATATATGTAATGATTGGGCTTGCTTTCCTCACAGTATCGGTATTTGCAGTTTTTGTTTTAACATATTTTAAAGCAAGTAAAGCGATTATTAATCTAATTGTATTAATAATCGTGGTTGGAAATTTAGGGGTAAATGGGTTTCTTACCTATCATAGTAAATACGGCAATTATGTTGGTGAATTTATTAATGCTGGTAAAGTATTAGATACAATTGAAGATTCGCCCGTATCTTTAATTAAGGAGATAGACGATGATAGCTTTTACCGTATAGAAACCTTTGGTGACAGTAAGCATAATGAAAGCCTAAGTCTTTCATATCATGATGTAGCAGGATATTTTAGTATGATGGATAAGAGAGTCCCTGAGTATTTTAATGGATTAGAATTACTCAACTTAAGAACTGCTTATCGCTTTGATGACTTAGATTATCGAACAACACTAGGAACATTAGCAAGTGTAAAATACATTGTAACAAAAGATAAAAATATGGCACCCTTTGGTTATGAAGTTATAAAAGAAGTATCGAAAGGGAATAAAACATATTACTTATTATATAATAAAAATTATTTACCACTTGCTTATGTCTATGATAGCTATATCCAAAAGGAAGATTATGATATATTACATCCGATTGATAAACAGGAAATTATGCTTTCTTCCATTGTCTTAAATGAGGGCCTAAAAGATAGCAATGAAACAGAATATAAGGAGCAATTAAAAAAAGAGAAGGAACTAGTATTTGCTAGTAAATTGGACATTAACCTTGAACCAGATGAAAACCTTTTGATAGTAGAGGGAGGAATAAAGGTTTTAAAAAAAGGTGCAAAGCTTCGGATAAGTTATCAGTCTGAGAAAAATTGTGAAACGTATCTTAGACTTGAGAATGTAAATATAAATCATACCCCATATTACTATATTGATGTTAAGGTAAAAGGTGAGGGTGAAGTTACAAAAACAATCAATATTCGTTCGAATAAGAATAACAGCTATTTTGCTAAAGAGAATTATATTGTAAACCTTGGATATTCTACAAAAGAACGAAGCTATCTTGAACTTACCTTTAATAATAAAGGTACTTTTAACATTGGTGAATTCAGCGTTTATAGTATTCCAATGAACATATATGAAAGTAGAATCGCTGACTTAAGCCAGAATGTCCTTACCGATGTAAGGATTAATAAGAATACCATTTCAGGAAAAGTAAGCTTAGATAAGGATGGGATTCTATGTTTAACCATCCCTTATAGTAAGGGATTTAAGGCAACTGTTAACAATAGGGAAGTAGAAATCCTAGAAGGTAATATTATGTATATGGCGATACCTCTTGAGGCTGGGGAGCAATTTGTAGAGTTAAGCTATGAGACTCCATTCCTTAGAATCGGTTGTATCTTGTCAATTGGAGGATTTATTCTTTTCCTTGTTCTTATTTTAAGTAGAAAGTTAACACAACTTAAGGTTGAAAGGAATGATCACAATGGAGAAAATTTCAATCGTAGTACCTTGTTATAATGAAGAAACTGTTCTCTCTTTGTTTTATGATGAAATGAAACAGGTTATGAGTCAGATGAATTATGTTGAATTTGAACTTATTTTTGTGGATGATGGAAGTAAGGATAAAACACTGGATAAAATAAAGGAACTTAAAAGAGTGGATAACCGAGTTCATTATGTCTCATTTTCAAGGAACTTTGGAAAAGAAGCGGCTATTTTTGCTGGCTTTACGGAGTCTACAGGTGATTATGTTGCAATGATGGATGCTGATTTACAGGACCCGCCAAGTCTATTAGAGGAGATGTTTACTTGTATTAAAGATGAAGGCTATGATTCGGTTGCTACTAGAAGAATATCTAGAGATGGTGAACCTAAAATTCGTTCCTTTTTTGCAAGACGATTCTATCAACTTATGAATCGGATCTCTAAAACGGATATCGTTGATGGAGCCAGAGATTATCGCTTGATGAAGAGGCAAATGGTGGATGCTATTCTTAGTTTAAAAGAGTACAATCGATTTTCCAAAGGAATCTTTGGCTGGGTTGGCTTTAAGACAAAATGGATTGAATATAAAAATATTGAAAGAGCAGCAGGAGAGACAAAATGGTCCTTTTGGAAGTTATTTTTATATTCCATCGATGGAATTGTTGCTTTTTCAACCATACCATTAGCAATAGCCTCTATTATGGGAATTGCTTTATGTGGTGTTTCTTTTATTAGTATCTTAATTATATTAATTAGACATTTTATAGGGGTCTATTCAGCCTTTGGTTGGGCCTCTATGTTATGTATTATTTTGTTTGTTAGTGGAATTCAATTATTTTCTATAGGTGTTCTTGGCCAATATATGTCTAAAACTTATCTTGAAGTAAAAGGAAGACCAATCTATATTATTAAGGAAAAGTTATAACCTAACATACAGGATCAGAGGGTGTCGCACAAAATTGTACGGCATCCTTTAGTATTTATAATGAAACTTATTAGTAACTTTAATTTGAAAAGCGATTTCTAGTATTGTGTTACAAATACATATCGATTATAATTATGAAGATTTAACTTGAAATCGGTAAAGAAATCATAAGATTGGAGAAAAAGAAATGGCAGTTAATAAGAAAGCAGTTAAGATAACCTCCATAGAGAAGCTTAGTATGGATGTATATAGTATGTGGGTTACAGACCTTGGGATAGTATTCGATGCGATGCCTGGTCAATTCTTTTCACTTTATTGTAAAAGCGAAAATAGGCTTTTACCTAGACCAATCAGTATTTGTGAAATCGATAAAGAAAATAATAGCATTCGATTTGTGTATCGTGTTGTTGGGAATGGGACAAAAGAGTTTGAACACTTAAAGGTAGGCGATATGATTACAGTTATGGGACCACTAGGTAATGGTTTTACACTTAAAGAGTCCAAATCCATACTAATAGGTGGAGGAATTGGAATTCCACCTATGTTAGAATTAGCCAAACAGTTAAGAGGTGAACTTCAAATCGTATTGGGTTACCGTGATAATAATCTCTTTCTAGCAGAGGAATTCTTAAAGTATGGACAAGTTTATATTGCAACAGAAGATGGAAGTAATGGAACGAAAGGCAATGTGATAGATGCATTAATCGTCAATCAAATTAGTGGTGATATGATATATGCATGTGGCCCTACTCCAATGCTTAAAGGAGTTAAGTCCTATGCTGCTGCCCACAAAATTACAACACAATTATCATTAGAAGAAAAAATGGCATGTGGAATTGGAGCTTGTTTGGCATGTGTTTGTAAGAGTAAAGAGGTGGATCCTCATACTCATGTTAATAATAAAAGAATATGTAAAGAAGGTCCTGTATTCTTTGCAGAGGAAATAGAACTATAGAATCAAATAGGAAAGATGGGTGGTCTAATATGAATACTAAAGTTACAATTGGTGGAGTTTTATGGAATAACCCTGTAACAACAGCTTCTGGAACATTTGGTTCAGGAATGGAGTACAGTGAATTTGTAGATATTAACCGTTTGGGTGCTATAACTACAAAGGGAGTTTCAAGTGTAGCTTGGCTTGGAAATCAAACACCAAGAATTGCAGAAACAGACTCGGGAATGTTAAATGCCATTGGATTGCAAAATCCAGGTGTTGATGTTTTTATTGAAAGAGACCTTGAATTTTTAAAGCAATATAACACAAATATCATTGTAAATGTATGTGGAAAAACCACAAAGGAATATATTGAAGTAGTTGAACGACTAGCTGATACAGAAGTTGATATGCTAGAAATTAATATATCTTGTCCTAATGTAAAAGAAGGTGGGATTGCATTTGGACAGCAATGTGATTCTGCATCTACGATTACAAAAGAAATTAAAAAAGTAGCAAAACAACCCATTATTATGAAATTAAGTCCTAATGTTACCGATATTAGTGAGATGGCAAAAGCTGTTGAAGATGCTGGAGCTGATGCCATATCCTTAATTAATACCATAACAGGAATGAAGATCGATATTAATAAAAGACAGTTTGCACTTCATAACAAAACAGGTGGTTTATCAGGTCCTGCAATTAAACCAATTGCTGTCAGAATGGTATACCAAGCAGCATCAAGTGTAAAAATACCTATTATAGGAATGGGTGGCATTATGACAGCAGAAGATGGAATTGAGTTTTTAATGGCTGGAGCTTCTGCCATTGCTGTTGGTACAGCAAACTTTATAAATCCCAATGCAACCATGGAAATTATAGATGGGATTAAAGCTTTTATGAAACAGAATAATATAAATGATATCAATGAAATCATTGGATGTATGATATAGGAGGTATGGAT
>JAFAEB010000199.1 GCA_023424235.1 Bacillota bacterium | reverse complement strand
CTCTTGACCCAACAAAATACTGAGATATATTATGAATAAATTTAAGTAGGATAACAGGATCATAAAGTCCTTCGCCAACCATTCTTTCAAATTCTTTAATCGTATCAAAGGGGGTCTGTCTCTTCTTGTAAACACGTTCTGAGGTTAGAGCATCAAAAACATCTGCAATGGATATAATCTTTGCAAAATTACTAATACTTACACCTTTTATACCAAAAGGGTATCCTGTTCCGTTTTCTTTTTCATGATGCATAAGGACTGCATCTTTAACTTTCTTATTTATATCTTTGTTTTCCTTAATAATTTCAAAACCCAGTAAAGGATGCATCTTGATAGCTTCAAACTCCTCATGGGTTAATGTTCCTTTTTTATTTAATATATAAAGTGGAATTTTTGATTTTCCCACATCATGCAAAATACCTGCGATTATTAAAAGCTTAATTTCATCTTCAGAAAGACCAATCCACTTTCCGATGAGCATCGAATATAGCGATACATTAATGCTATGGGAATAGGTATACTCATCTGCGACTTTTATTTTATTCAAACAGTCGATAACAGCATAATTACTATTCATATTTTCATAGAGTGAACTAGAAATCTCATTCACCTTTTCATTATCAAGTTCTCTGCCAGTTGCAAGATCATTAATGATTGTCTTTACAGCGTTTACACTTGTTTGATAGTTTTTTTTAAACAAGGTAATACACAATTTGGGATTATCAATGGTATTTAGCAGTTTTTCTTTTTTACATACGGCTAGCCTATCCACTTTCATAGCAACAAGCTTTTTTCTTAAGGCTGCATTTATAATCGTATTTTTGCTTATAATCAAACTGCCAGAGATGTTAAATACATCGTCAGCAATCTCATAGCCATCTGGGCATTCCACTGTGCTTATTATGAGCTTTTCCATACAGTTTGCTCCTTTACTTATGTAAGTTTTACCTAAAGAAACTCAACAATTTCAATATCTGTTTCTACCGACAAATCATGATATTCATCATTATATAAGATTAAGGGTCTCCTTATCTCGATTGGATTGATATAAATGATAGTAGCAACATGCTCGTTACTTAAGCGAATTTCTCTACCGTTATAGTATTCAATAATATTGTTTATAAAAATCTGACAAATATAAGGATCAAATAAATTGGAACTACTCGCTTGTATTTCCTCAATCGCATCTAGAGGTGAATTCTTTTTTCGGTATGTCTTTGTAGCTGTAATTGCATCAAAGGTATCTGCTATTGCAATGATGCGACTAAATAGATTTATTTGTTCTCCCTTAATCCCCAATGGATATCCTGATCCATCCATTCTTTCATGGTGAAATAAAACCCCCTGTAGCACTTTTGAATCGAATGTATTTTCATTACTTAATAATCTATAACTCATAACTGGATGAGATTTCATTTTTTCCATCTCGTCCAAGGTTAATGTATCAGCCTTATTTAATAGACTATCTTTAATCTTTGCTTTTCCCAAATCATGTAATAGCCCTGTAAGAACTAGGATTTCTAATTCTTTGTAATCTAGATTTATCCATTTACCTACTACAAATGATAAAAAGGCTACATTAACTGGATGTGAATACATATAAGGGTTTTTATCCTGAACACTATTTAAAAATGTTAATATATTTGCATTGTCACTTAAATAATTACAAATTTGAGTGGCGCACATATTGGCAGGATATAAATATAGTTTTCTGCCAAACCTGATATCTTCTACAATATTACTTAAAATTCTAATTGCATGACTATATGTTTCTTCTAATTTAATCATATTCCCTATCCTCTCCTTCAATGTATACTATAAGCTCTATAAATAGCAAAAAATCAGCTAATCCTGTTTATTGTCATAGAACCTACCCCTTTGTTTGTATTTTTCTATCTTTCATTAACCTAACATAATAATATCAAATTTTATCAAATAAAACCGTCTACAGCACCAATCGTGTCTCCTACCGCACGAATTGTAAGATAGGATTCTTGAAGCAATCATTACTTTATGCTACAATACTATTGGATAATTTTACATAATGCATTTTCTTAAGCGATAGCTGCATATCTAAAATATCTACATTTGCCAAAGAAAGAGGAGGATAGGTAATGATAGATACCTTTCTTGTATTGTTTCGCTTCGGTATCGTTTTAATATTCGGTTTGACTATCTCGCTACTATTTGCGGGTATACAGCGTAAACAAGTAAGTCACCAGCTAGCAATTGTAACTTTTAATATTTTTATACTCTCCATACAATTAGTATGTTGGATGAAATTTGGGCTAGAAGTTACCTTAAAACTGTATCCTCTCATTACGCATTTACCAACAATATTATTCTTAGTCCTATATTTTAAGCGCCCATGGTTAATTTCCATTAGCAGCGTACTGACAGCTTATCTTTGCTGTCAAATACCGAACTGGATTGGCTCCATGGCACTAGCACTTTTTAATAGCAGCTATGCAGATTATCTTGGTTACTTTATAGCTATATTCTTTGTATACTATTTTCTTAAAAAATATGTGGCTGATTCAGTAATACAACTGATTGAGCGTTCAAAGCGCTCTTGTTTGTTATTTACTTCACTACCACTTTTATATTATTTGTTTGACTACGCAACAACCATCTACACAAATCTACTCTACTCTGGTGCCCGTGAAGCAGTACAATTTACTCCTTCTGTTATTTGCAGCTTTTACTTAATATTTGTTCTCCTATATAACAACGAATCACAAAAGCAAG
The DNA here is from genome assembly GCA_023424235.1 of Bacillota bacterium. Taxonomy (GTDB): domain Bacteria; phylum Bacillota; class Clostridia; order Lachnospirales; family Lachnospiraceae; genus Anaerocolumna. The sequence continues at coordinate 1,396 of JAFAEB010000199.1, read as the reverse complement.
CGAAAGCCCAGCGAGAGAGGGATATTTTTGCTACTCAATTTCACAATGCTAAGGTAGAGCTTGACGCAATGCGTCGAATGCAAAACAACACTATGATTTATCGTCATGATATGCGCCATCACCTATTGTTAATAGGTGGCTTTGCAGCTGATGGTGAACTTGATAAAATCAAAGAGTACCTTGTCTGTACAGAAGTCGCGATTGATGCACTGACTCCTATGTCATATTGTGAAAATGAAACTGTTAATCTGGTTTTATCAAACTTTGTTAATAAAGCAAGAACGATGCAAGTAACTATATATACAGATGTCACACTACCAGAAGTACTTGATATAAATGACACTGAACTATGTTCATTGTTGTCCAATGCGTTAGAGAATGCACTATCAGCTACGGTTCTTTTGGAGGATGAGGGGCTACGAAAGGTTTATATAACAGCCAAAATAAAGGCTAACAGACTGGTTATTACCACAGAAAATGCCTATACAGGAAGGATTGATATGGATGGAGACTTGCCCAAATCAATTAATAATGAGATTGAGTATGGTTACGGTATTAAGAGTATAATCGCTATTGTAGAGCGTCATGGAGGTTTCTATTCCTTTAAAACAGAAGGAGGAGTTTTCATAATGCAGTTGTTTTTACCATTAAGAAAAAAGTCCTAATTTCTAGAAATGATATGCTCCACTTATGACAGACAAATTTCTTTACAGCTATCATAAATTACTATTATTGGTTGTATTTTTATAATTATGTATTACTTATGTAATTTTTCTAATAAATGTTAATTAAATATATTATAACTATATCAATAACCACGAAAGCTTAATTAAGTAAAGTAAAAATAGCTTGTGTCTACTCCGACACAAGCTAAGTCTATTCTAAATAAATCTACATATAAATAACAATCATATTCTAGCAAATATTTGCATTTTTTAATCCTTCAAAATCCAGATAATCTTCAATAAACTGCTTACGCAAAAGATCAAGGGGTATGAATTCATTATATTTTCCATCAATTTGCACCTTATCAGGGAGTGGCAAGTCATAAAGATTAAGTTCACTATGAAGAACATCATAGATGATTTCCTCTAACTGTTCTTTTGTTCCATCAAAAATAACCTCAAGATAAACACAGGTAATCCATGGTAGTTTACTTTTTACCTTTCTATGTCTTAGGGCATAGTTTAAGGTCACTAATTGTCTGGTTCCTACCCAAGGAAAGATGGCGTACTTACGATCTGATAATGGTGTGACTAAGTTATCTAATATACCGCTATTTCGAGCAATATATTGTATTTCAGCCAATCTATCTTGGCAACGAAGACTTAGATAAGGATAATTATGATTCTCTTTTAGGACACTACGAATCTTACGAACAAGAACGGTATGGAGT
>JAFAEB010000165.1 GCA_023424235.1 Bacillota bacterium | reverse complement strand
CTGTAATGTAATTTTAGGAATGCATACAGAAAGTAAGTCCTCTGGTAAGTCAATGGTATACTCCATAATATCCTTATACCGTATTTTTTGAATCTCCAAGTAACTTCGGACATGGACTTCTTCTTCCGCTAGGGTTACCTGTGCTTTACCTTTACTAAGAGAAGTTCGAAAGTACTTAGAAAGGGAGCCAACCATTTCAACAACTTCTTCACTCTTTCTTGATTCTGCTAGCCATATAATGGTATCTAAGGTGTTGTATAAGAAGTGGGGATTTATCTGTTCTTGTAATAGCTTTAACTCAGCCTCACGAAGATTACTTTGTTCCACTTTAACTGTATTAATTAGATTACTAAGTTTTTCTATCATAATATTTAAAGAATCGCTTAAGGTTTTTACTTCAGCTCCAGATGTTATGTTAGATCGAACCGATAAGTCACCTTTTGCAACTTGATTTGTTATCTTACTTAGCTCTGCTACAGGTTTTGATATAGAGTTGGATATTACAAATGAAAACAGAAGTCCACCGCTTGCCATAACCAAGAGAAGTATAATACTAAATTCCATCGTTTTAACCATGGAGATTTCCATATCCCTTCGGATCTGTTCCATTTCTAATGTTTCATAATATATGTACTCTAATATGGTATCTTGAATTAAGGAGGTTACTACTCGTATATCATTATCAAGAATACTCATATTTTCATCATAATGACCAGTTTCCTTTAGATTCTCTTCAATTTTACTTACATGTTTTTTAAGATTGGTTAGATATTTTTGTATCGCCTTTGCTCGATTACTGTTACCCACGGAACTTGAAGTATTCTTTAATCTACTTACGATATTTTGTGCATCATCAATTCCCTTATAGGGATTCGTATCTAAAAATGAATTACTCCCTATAATAATTCGATACATAATATAGTCAAAATCCTTTTTAAAGTCGATACTAAAGCTACTTGCTATGGTCGCGCTAGATACAATTTCATTATATTTTTTATTGTATTTTAGAGTGGAGCTAAAAAACATTAGAAAAACAAAACTAAAGAGAATTACAATGATAAAGTAATAAAAGCGGATTTTCATATTTAACTTAAGATTCGAGAAGTTTACCCTTAATTTATTAATCATTTATGCTCCTTTTACCCATATCAAAATGATAAATTTAATATTTATCATAATAATATTTATAGTATTAATATTTATAGTATTAATATTTATCATATCGATATTGTTTTGGCGTACATTTCTGTGTTTTCTTAAAGAGAAAGGAAAAATATTGGGGGTCTTTATAACCGACTGCAATGCCAACTTCCGATGTTCTCATATCTGTGCATCTAAGCAGTTCCTTCGCCTTATTCATCCTTAAGTCTGTAAGATATTTAATAAATGTTTCACCAGTCTTTTTGCGAAAGATGGCACTAAAATGATTCGGGCTTATATATACACTAGCAGCTACTTGATTCAATGATATCTCTTCATTACAATAATTAGCACTAATATAGGTCTTTGCTTTATTTATCAAAAGCTTTTCATCCTTTGCCATGATCTCATCTCTAAAATCCATAACCTCGCCTAGTATAGTCTTAATATAATTTTTAACGGATTCAAAGGAAGACAATAGCTGTTGAAATTCCTCCTTATTCTGTATGGTCGTGTTTACAAAATCGTACTCATATCCTAGATCATTCATAATACCGCTGGCAATATAAGTTATGTCCATTACAATATAATGGCAAAAGAGCAAGGAATGTTTTGCCTCACTTCTAATACTTTTTAGATATTCATCAACGAAATAATCAATTTCTTCTTTTCGCCCACTTTTTAAGAACTCTTCTACTTTTCTTTTGTCTAATTGAACAATATCTGTAGTCTCAAAAGTATCATTTACAAGAGATACATTATCCTTTTTCAAGATATTGCTATCAATTATTTCACTAGCGTTACTTATGTATCGATAAGCAAATGCTCTACTTGCTTCATGATAAGAATGACTTAATTCACCAAGACGTGTAACTGGAAGTCCAATTCCTCCAAAGTAGGAAAGAGAATAGGATGCCATAATATCCTCAATTAGCTTTATATATTTAAGCTGCTTATGTCTAAGCTCCTCTATCGTTCCACCTTTTATTAATAGTGCCATACCTTCCATCATAAAATCAAACATGATAATATCTTCTTGTCCATCGAATAATTCCTCTAATTCATATCTAGCTTTTGTAATAGGATTATCTAGTAATATTGATTCTTTCTGTCGGTGTTTTAGATGTTCATTTATTGGTGGTTCATATTTTGATGATTCATGCTTCACTGATCCATTCTTCGCTGATTCCAGTTTTGTTGATTCATTCTTCGCTGATTCATGTTTCGTTGGTTCAAGCTTCGTTGGTTCATTCTTCCCATATTCATGCTTCATAGGTTCATACTTCATAGTTAATAAAATAATATTATATGCCATAGCACTTAGTTCAAGATTAAGTTCATTTCCACGTATAAGTATCTGGGCTAATGGTTGTTCATTACTAACCATATCATGAAATAAGCGCCTTCTCTCTTCTAACTCATATTCTTTCATATCACGTTTAAACATTTCTAAATTAGCCTTTTCTCTTTGCTCATTGTAGATATCTTCACCTACTACTTTAAGACAATTTAGTAGTTCCATACCACTCATAGGTTTTAATAAATATTTCGTCACTCCAATATCAATGGCTTGCTTCGCATATTCAAATTCACCATACCCAGATAAGATAATAATTTTTATCCAAGGCATTTCTAAGCGAATTAAGCGACTCAGCTGCAAACCATCAAGAAAGGGCATACGAATATCTGTTATCACAATATCAGGTTTTAATTTCTGAATCATAGGAAAAGCAAGCTCTCCATCACTTGCTTCACCACAGAATAAGTAGCCATTTTCCTGCCAGTTAATATTATTCTTTATACCTTCTCTTACAATGATTTCGTCCTCAACCAAAAATAGTTTCAGCATATTCCACCTCTTTCATTTCTATAATTAAGATAACTTAGAAGTACTTGGGCTTTTTGAATTTCATTCTTTTTATGAGTTTCATTATTTATTTGCTTAGTAGCTTGAATAAATGCTAATTAAATTATAGCTGTTTTTCCAGCTAATGTATAATAGTTTGGGATGCTATAATCCTCTATATATCTACGAAAAAGGATAAAATATTACATTGAGGGTGGTATTAGGGTAATTAACTAGATTTATTTTAATTTATATTAAAAGAAAAAGATTATGAGAAAAAAATGAGGAAAAGTATTTTGCTACAGCTTTTGCTGAATTTATCTACCAATTTGTTTCAGATTATATTTCACTAGATTTGCAATACTATAACTAAAAGGTGGTGAAAACATGAGTAAACAGAGTAATCAAAAATATCGTAGAGAACTTGAGAAGAAATCTCAATCAACGAGTAGTAACAAATCTAGTGAATCTAAGAGTTCAACAAAACAAGAAAACCTATATATCTCTGACAAAATTAAAGCATCCTCTAATTGCAATAATAATACTAACACGAATCATTAACGAAAAAAACATGATGAAATGCTATAAATAACATTTCATCATGCTTTTATGTAATGTCAATCTGTTCTAACACGGAATTAAAAGCAAGGTCATTCAACATAAGTTTGGTTAACAATTCTTCAAGTTGTTTACGTGTTGCCCATAAAAAATTTTTATGCTCATTAGAAAGAACAACCATGTCAGTATCAGCATAGCAAAGATAAGTTAATAAAACTATTTGCTGCTGTGGGTTAACTAATCTGGAAATAGCATATAAAAGTTTATCAATCCGAACTGTTAATCCGACTTCTTCTTTTATTTCACGAGAAAGACCATCCAGCAAATCCTCTCCAAACTTTATACCACCACCTGCAAATTCCCAATCGTTTTCACCAACTCCACAATAATCTGATCGTTGAATTATTAATGCTCGTTTGTTATATAAAATCAGTGCCTTAGTTTCAACTCTTATTTCTGCCATGCATGTCTCCTTCATATTTTATAAATATGTAATTTCACAATTGTAAACAACAACGAATTAATTATTATATTATACCATCTTAAAAAGATTGTGACTACCTATTTATTCCAAAATACAACCAACTATCAATATTCACTACCTAATTAACTTAAAATGTAGTTATCAGTATAAATTTTAGTTTAATGCAATGAAATACCTACCAACCACATATTGATGGTTCATAATTTTATTTTACTATTCCTATTAATTCTTTGGTTCGGGGTAAGGCTTAATTAGATTAACATTTAGCCTTTCAGGAATTTCATATGATTTTATATGAACGAATTTTTCTAAGGTTTTATTTCCGAAGACATCTACTATATAAGTGATTTCATCATCACCTACTGAAATGTGTGGACCTACAATGGGTGTACCCTCAAAGGTAATGTAAATATTCGCTGGTGATTCACCCTTCTTATTAATATCTTTAATTTTATACATATAATTAATATATCCTAATCCATCTGGAAAGTAATTATCGTAAAATTTTTTGCTATCTGCAATGATATTGTCCATAAATAATGCAATAATTAATTCATCTTTTGATTTTGCTACAGTTGTTTGATATTGTCTAAATGTTGGTAAAGTGTGTTTTTTTTGTAAATATAAGACCATTTCAAAGATTAATATACCTGACAGAAATAGTATAATGATAATTTGACTTTTTTTATTCTTCATGATTTCACCATTGGCATTATTAGTTACAATATATTAAAACCTACAATAAATATTCGCCTTTATATACTACCTTGAATCAATAATCATATTATTCCAATACGAAAAGAATATATATGCATTCCATTTATCTGTAAAAGTTATAAATCAGTTTTCTCCCCATTAGAAAATGGGGATTTTCTATATTAAATCCATTTTACGTAAAGTTGCAACTAAAATTGCAAATCTTTGTAATATCTTTTATTTAAAATTTTGTAATTGGACATAAACGTCAATTTACATTTAACTCCTTTTATGAGGAGATATCTATAACAAAGTGCGCTTGTATAAGCAACCTGTCAACTTTATCAAAGAAAGGATATTTATATTGAAAAAATATCAAGAATAATATGTTTCGTTTTAGTATTTACAATGATTATGAGTAGTACAGCATATGCAAGTACAAAAAAGAACAAATCAATTACTTTAGCAGGCATAACAGCGGATTCAACCGCAGCAATTAAATTGCTAGAATTAAATACTCTATGTAATAAAGCACTTGGTGCTATTTGGGATATTAATTAATGGTTTTCTTAATTTTTTATTCTTTATAGTCAGTTTGATGCTTAGCGTTGTTACTTTTATAAAACATAGGCAACTTTCAAAAAAGGAATATAAATCACATATAATATTACTAGCCATATCTATTGTTGCTATGATTTATGTAATAATATCTATAGTTAGTTTAATTAGTTATTTATAATCCGACATCAATTTATTTGAAGAGAGGTGTTACGCATTCTCGTGACTTTAGTCATGAGTAAGTAACACCTCTCTTACTATAGAAAAATAGAACAATATTACTTATTCCATAGGTTTCCCTTCTAGATTTACACTTTTAAATTAACTAGCAATGACAATAATAAATAAATTAGGTAATAAAAATAAAGGATAGGAAATATCCCACCCTTTACTTTTTAGTTACCGAAAGATATTAATAGATTTTAGTTGTTCTACTAAAAATCTAATCTATTGAAAACACTGAATTCTTTAGAACTTCCAACAAATTCCCTAGAATTTACCTGCATCAGCTGCTTGCTGTAATGCTACTGCAACTGCTACTGTAGCACCAACCATTGGGTTATTACCCATACCAATTAATCCCATCATTTCTACGTGAGCAGGAACGGAGGAAGAACCAGCGAATTGAGCGTCAGAGTGCATTCTACCCATAGTATCAGTCATACCATAGGAAGCAGGACCTGCACCCATGTTATCAGGGTGAAGAGTTCTACCAGTACCACCACCAGATGCTACTGAGAAATAGCTCTTGCCTTGTTCAAGACATTCTTTTTTGTATGTACCAGCTACTGGATGTTGGAATCTAGTTGGGTTAGTTGAGTTACCAGTGATGGATACGTCAACTCCTTCTTTATGCATGATTGCAACACCTTCTGTAACGTCATTTGCACCATAGCAATTAACTTTTGCTCTTTCACCAGTTGAGTAAGATTTTCTAAAGATTTCTTTTACTTCACCAGTGTAGTAATCCATTTCTGTTTCAACAAATGTAAATCCATTAATTCTTGAGATGATTTGAGCCGCATCTTTACCAAGACCATTTAAGATAACTCTTAAAGGTTCTTTTCTAACTTTATTAGCAGATAATGCAATACCAATTGCACCTTCTGCTGCTGCGAAAGATTCGTGACCTGCTAAGAAAGCAAAACATTTAGTTTCTTCTTCAAGTAACATCTTTCCTAAGTTACCATGTCCTAAACCAACTTTTCTTTGGTCAGCTACAGAACCTGGAATACAGAAAGCTTGAAGACCTTCACCAATTGCTGCTGCAGCATCAGCTGCTTTTCTACAATCTTTTTTAATTGCAATTGCAGCACCAACAATATAGGACCAACATGCATTTTCAAAGCAAATAGGTTGAATACCTTTTACTTGATTATAAACATCAAGTCCGGCATCTTTTGTAATCTTTTCAGCTTCTTCAATAGAAGCAATACCATAGCTGTTTAAAACAGCATTGATTTTATCTATTCTTCTTTCATATGATTCAAATAAAGCCATTTCTATGTATCCTCCTTAGGTTATTCTTTTCTAGGGTCAATAATCTTAACGGCATCTGCAACACGTCCATATTGTCCCTTGGATTGTTCATAAGCATCATTAGGTTCAACACCTTTTTTGATTAAATCAGTCATTTTACCAAGGCTTACGAATTGATAACCAATAATTTGATCTTCTTCATCTAGAGCAATTCCAGTAACATATCCTTCTGCCATTTCAAGATAACGAGGACCTTTCTTTAATGTACCATACATAGTACCAACTTGGCTTCTTAAACCTTTTCCTAAGTCTTCAAGACCAGCACCGATTGGTAGACCATCTTCAGAGAATGCACTTTGAGTTCTACCATAAACGATTTGTAAGAATAATTCTCTCATTGCTGTATTGATAGCATCACAAACTAAATCTGTATTAAGAGCTTCAAGAATTGTTCTACCTGGAAGAATTTCTGCTGCCATAGCTGCAGAGTGAGTCATTCCTGAACATCCGATTGTTTCTATTAATGCTTCTTGAATAATACCTTCTTTAACATTTAAAGTTAATTTACAAGCCCCTTGTTGTGGCGCACACCAGCCAACTCCATGTGTTAAACCAGATATATCTGTTACATCCTTTGCTTTAACCCATTTTGCTTCTTCTGGGATAGGTGCTGCTCCATGATTAACGCCTTGTTTAACTGGACACATCAATTCTACTTCATGTGAATAAATCATGACTAGACTCCTTTCAATCTACAAAAATATAATGTACATCAGCAATGTTATTTTTTTAACATCGCATCGCACCTATTTTCTCATAAAACTACAAATTAGTCTATAGTTTTTGATAATTTTTTTAAAATAAGTTTTTCATTTTTTTGCTTTTTAATAAATAATTACTATTTACATATGATGTAAAAATAGTTAGCGATATCTAACCTTACCAAGGTGATCTATAAATGATAGTATTATATCATTTATTGTTATTTATTTAACAATTGTGAATTTTAAAGAATCAGCCAACATAAAACTATGTTATGCTGGCTGATCTTTATTTGTTTATTTATTTATTTGTTTGTTTGTTTTATTAACTGGTAACTTTTTAAAAGACATAACGTTTATATACCCAATAATAAAGTAGCTAAGGAAAAGTATATTACTAAAGCAAAAGCATCTACTATTGTAGTTATTAAAGGACTCGCCATTATTGCAGGATCAAGCTTTACGAGCTTAGCAATAATCGGTAATATACCACCAACTACTTTTGCAAGTACAATGGTAAAAAATATAGTAATACATACCGTTGCTGCAATTAAAACATCTACCCTTTCAAAGATACTTATACGGATAAAGTTCACAACTGACAAGGTAGCACCAACTACAATACTAACTCTTAACTCTTTCCATATAACTTTAAATGCATCTCTTGCCCTAACATTACCAAGTGCCATTCCACGGATTATTAAGGTGGAAGATTGAGAACCTGCATTTCCTCCTGTATCCATAAGCATCGGAATAAATGCAGCTAAAACTACAACGGACTGAAGGACCTCTTCATATTTCTTAATTATATTACCCGTAAATGTTGCCGATAGCATTAGTACAAGCAACCATACGATACGATGTTTTGCCAGTGTAAAAACTCCTGTCTTTAAATACTCTTCATCACTAGGCTGTATTGCAGCCATCTTTTGTATATCCTCAGTATTTTCCTTATCAATAATATCTACAATATCATCAACAGTAATAATTCCTACAAGTCTATTTTCATTATCTACTACAGGCATTGCTGTTAAATCGTACTTTTTAAACTCCGAAGCAATATACTCTTGATCATCCGTTGTTTTAACAGATATCACATCATCATTTAAAATATCACCTATAATATCCGACTCATTACTCATAATAAGCCTTCTTATTGAAATTACTCCTTCAAGAATCCTTTTGCTATTAATTACATAACAGGTATTAATCGTTTCTTTATCAATACCAGTTTTTTTAATATGCAAGATAGCTTCTTCTACCGTCATTTCCTTTTTTAAATCAACATATTCTATGGTCATTATACTACCAGCAGAATCTTCTGGATAGTTTAGAAATTGATTTATTAATATTCTTAAATCCTCATCTGTATTCTTTAACACTTTTTTAACGATATTAGCAGGCATCTCTTCAATTAGATCAACTGCATCGTCTAGGAATAATTCATCGATAATTTCTTTAATTTCCATATCTGTAATTGACTCAATAATATGCAGCTGAAGCTCATTAGGTACATAGGAGAAAACACCAGCAGCTATATCTTTGGGTAAAATTCGAAAGATTTGTACTAAGTGTTTTTTATCCATTTGTGCTAAAAGTTGAGCAATATCAACAATGTTTAATTCTAATAATTCATTTCTAATTTTAGATATCTGATTCTTATTTATCATATCTACTATTTTTTGCTTCATTTTCAGTACCTCCTTATTGGAGCCATACTGCCGTAGTGACAGCTACGGCTCTTCTTATATGTTTCAAATACTTGGGTCTAGGGGAATCATCCATCGCCATCACCATCCTTTAATCATTATTTTAATACAAAAAAATCTCTATACATAACTGTAGAGAGATTGTAAAAAAACCATTCCCTCGCTTAGTTTTAGCTCTATGCAGCTTAGGATAAATCCAGCTACGTTAGATAATGCCTTAATCCGACAAAATCTGCTGACCCGTTGGTGTCTCTCGACATTTCTGGGTAGTAGCGTATTTCCACATAGTAACCTCACCTAACAAAATGTTTTGTAATGTTAAGATATTCTTTTGTATACCTATCTTACCTCATATTAAGGCTTTTGTAAAGCAACAGATAGGATGTTTGGTAAATAGTCCTAAAAATTATTGACTATTCTTTATTTTTATAGAAAATCTATTCTTTTATTGGAACAGAAATATATTTAGAATTTTTAATCGAAAATCGATACAGGTAATCTTTAGCTTCTTCTGCGTAGTCAATATTGATTCTTTTGCTTGCTACAATCTCAAAATTCTCTTTCCTTTCAGGCTCTTCAATATATAGGGTATCTCCACATAAATCCATACCATAATTGGACTTATCTATGCCAAAAGCAATACATAGCTTTCCGGGACCATTACATAAATTTTTAACTTTATCCATCCCTCTTCGTTTCTTCATTAAATCTATTCCATAAAGAGGCTCAATACCACGAATTAAAACAGCTTCAGGAACATTGCTTGTATTGGCTACTACATTCATACAATAATACATCCCATATATCATATAGATGTAAGCGTATCCTCCTTCACCATATTGAATCATAGTTCGTCCATTTTGCTTCCCCTTATCCTTATAGGAATGAGATCCCTTGTCTACTTCACCCATATAGGCTTCCACTTCTACAATTCTACCTTTGACTACGCCATCTTTACTATGATGTACCAGTATTTTGCCTAATAATTCCTTTGCCACAACAACTCCATCCCTAAGATAAAAATCACGTTCTAATTTCATACACGCCTCTTTTCTATGTATCTAGTTTCTATGTATCCATTTTCTATGAATATATCTTCTTTTATCCTAAGTTATATATCCATCTGTTATAATCTAACTACTATAAGCTATCTGTTATATGACTCTTATTTATGTTATTATCTTTATTATAATTATTTTTTATAATCAACTATAACAACTACATAGAAAATTGCATTATCAAAATCCCACTCCACAACAATTAGGATGAAGTTTTAGATTTTGATACTGCAATTTCTATTAGTATGTCATATTTAGGTTAATTCTATTAGCATTTTTTTTAATTTATTAAAATCATAAACAGGTGCTTTACAACTATAGTTTTCACATAAATAAAAGACTGGTAACTTGCCATCCATAGGATAATCTTTTAAATATGGTATCACCTTCTCTATCTCTTCCTTATTCTTTTTATCCTTAACAATAACAAGCAAATTAGGAATAAATAAATTAGATAGTAAATTTTTTAACTCCATTGTTTCTACCTCATCATTTAAAAGGCATATGAGTTCCTTTGTTCCATGAGTCTCAAGCATCCCAGCCATAATAGCAAAGGAATGTCCACTTGGATATTCACTAACTCCTTTGGCCATAAATGACATCTGTTTATCTTTAAGTTCAATTAACTCCTTACTTCCTATATACCTTGATAATTTGATTATATTATATAAAGCCACTGAATTACCAGATGGAATCGCACTATCATATATTTCTTTCGGACGATGAATTAATGTTTCTCCATCTTTACTGTAAAAATAAAAGCCACCTTCTTCTTGGTCAAAGAATTCATTCACAAATATCTCATGAAACTCTAAGGCTCTCTTTAGATATTTCACCTCAAAGGTAGCTTCATATAATTTTATTAAAGCATAGATATAATAAGCATAATCATCTACATGTCCATGTCCAGTTGCTGTATGCTCACGGTAATGAACAAAGAGTTTACCATCTTTATTTAAATTTTCATAAATAAAGTTTTCTGCTTTTTTTGCTACTGAGATATATCGTTCATCTCTTAGTACTTTATATGCATAGCTAAATGCGGCAATCATGATACCATTCCAAGAAGTTAATATTTTATCGTCCTTATGCAGTGGATATCTTTTTAAACGGTATTCATATACAATTTTGTTTAATTCATTTATTTCATTATCTAAAAATTCATGATCCGTATTTCCATCCATATGAAGTCTGTTAGGGATATTGGCTCCTTCAAAATTACCTTTTCTTGTTATGTGATAATATTTATTGAATTGATTTCCTTTCTCTTTCCCTAAAAGATTAATAATCTCTTCTTGAGTAAAGACATAATATTTTCCTTCTACCCCTTCACTGTCAGCATCCTGGGCACAGTAAAAGCCACCTTCTTCGCTTTTTAACTCCCTCATTACATAATCCATAGTTCGAATGGCAATTTCTTTATAAACATCATTTTTTCTAAATTGATATGCTTCTAAATAAGCTAAGATAAGTAAGCCATTATCATATAGCATTTTTTCAAAATGAGGTACAAGCCACTCTTTGTCTGTAGAATACCTTGAAAATCCATAGCCTATATGATCATATAGTCCACCTAAATACATTCCATCTAAGGTTCTCTCCACAACATGAATTCCTTCGTCACTGGATTGGGCAATGGCATAACGCAGCAAAAACATTAAATGATGTGGTGTTGGGAATTTAGGTGCTTTTCCAAAACCGCCATACTCACGATCAAAATGAGCGATTAAAGCATTCCCTCCACGATTTATTATTTTTTTTGTTATCCCACTTACTTCTCCAGAAGTATTAAGCTTATCCTCACTTTTTATTGCATCCGTTATAAAATTAGCAGAATGCTCTAAATCTTTTCTTTCATTCTCCCACTTATCTGTTACTGCTCGAAGTAAATCCATAAGTCCAGTCATATAGGGTTTCGAATTCTTAGGAAAATAAGTACCAGCAAAGAAAGGTCTTTGATCAGGCATCATAAAAATAGTAAGTGGCCAACCACCACTTCCTGTTAGCTTTTGGCATACACTCATGTATATACTATCAATATCAGGTCTCTCTTCTTTATCCACTTTTATTGCTACAAAATACTCATTTAAGTATTTCGCAACTTCCTCATCTTCAAAGGATTCTTCCTCCATCACATGACACCAATGGCAAGTGGAATAACCAATGGAGAGAAATATTGGCTTATTTTCTCTTTTTGCAAGTTCGAATGCATCCATTCCCCATGGATACCAGTTTACAGGATTGTAAGCGTGCTGTAATAGGTAAGGTGATTTTTCATGTATTAATTTATTCGTATTTTTTGTTGTTCCTTTTTTCTCTGTTACTTGCCTGCTTGTATTCATGTTCCCACTCCTTTTTTTGATATCCAAAATAGTTTATTTTACTATTATTCCAATATATTTGGAAATTATAATTATGTAAGATGCCTATGTAAATTAATAGTACTAGTAGTTTATAATCTAGCTATTATTTTATAGTTTTCATTCAATATTTTTTTCTATGTTTTTGTATATTTTTTTCATACTATAGCTTTCACTCTATATTTTTCTATATTTTTCTATATTTTTTTCATGCTATAGCTTTCACTCTATATTTTTCTATATTTTTTTTTATTTTAACTATATTATACTTTCTATACTTTTACTAAATTTTCTTTCTGTATTTCTCTTTTCCAATCTTGCTACTTTTATGTATGTACATTATAATATAGAAAAAAATATAAGGAACATACAAATGAAAGATTTAACGAAAGGCAACATTAGTAAAGTATTATTACAATTTGCAATCCCTATCTTAATTGGTCAAATCATTCAATTATTTTATGGATTAACCGATACTTGGGTCATCGGTAGACTTTTAGGAGACAATGCACTTGCATCCGTTGCTTCTGTTACACCAATTAGTGATTTAATTGTAGGTTTTTTAATAGGTATTACCAATGGATTTGCTGTTATTGCAGCTCGTTTCTATGGAGC